>JAFAYN010000311.1 GCA_019240375.1 Gemmatimonadota bacterium | reverse complement strand
CGCTGCCAGACGGCGAAGTCGGCGTACTGCACCGGCAGCTCCGGGAGCCGCGGCTCCTCGCCCCGGCTGTAGGCGCCGTAGAGCGCCGAAACCTCGCCCACCAGAACCTGCGTGCTCCATCCGTCGCTGACCACGTGGTGCAGGGTGTACAACAGCACGTGGTCATCGTCCGCGAGGCGCAGCAACGTGCTGCGCAGCAGCGGCCCGCGTTCCAGGTCGAAGGGCCGCAGCGCCTCCTCCGAGGCCAGGCGCCACGCCTCCTCCACCCTCCGCGCCTCCTGCAGCCCGCGC
The DNA here is from genome assembly GCA_019240375.1 of Gemmatimonadota bacterium. Taxonomy (GTDB): domain Bacteria; phylum Gemmatimonadota; class Gemmatimonadetes; order Longimicrobiales; family Longimicrobiaceae; genus JAFAYN01. The sequence goes on along the minus strand of JAFAYN010000311.1, from coordinate 4,180 downwards.
AGGTCCAGCTCCGCCAGCGCCACGGGAGCGGGCGGGTGGATCACCTGAATGGGCTCGCCTCCGCGCTCGGCGAAGACCGTGCGCAGCGTCTCGTGCCGCGCCACCAGCGCGTTCAGGCTCGCCCGCAGCACCCCCACGTCCAGCACCCCGCGCAATCGCAGCGCGCCCGGCAGGTTGTAGGCGACGCTATGCGGATCCAGCCGGTCCACCAGCCACAACCGATGCTGCGCGAAGGAGAGCGGGAGCCCTCCCCTGCCCTCCCGCGGCACCCGCTCGACCGGCGGCGCGGCGCCTGCTCCCGCGCGGCGCAGCGCCTCGATCCGCCCGGCCAGCCCCGCCACCGTCGGCGTCTCGAAGAGTGCCCGCAGCGGCACCTCCACCCCGAACACCTCCCGCACCCGCGAGACCACCCGCGTCGCCAGCAGCGAGTGCCCGCCCAGCTCGAAGAAGTTCTCTTCGATCCCCAGGAGCCCGGGCCGCGCCTCCCCGCCCGGCCTCAGCACCTCCAGCCAGATCGTGCAGAGCAGCTCCTCGATCTCCGTCCGGGGCGCCACGTACGTCGTTTCCACTCCCACCTGCGGCGCCGGGAGCGCACGCCGGTCGACCTTGCCGTTGGCGGTCACCGGCAGGTGTTCCAGGGCCACGAACACCGACGGCACCATGTAGTCCGGCAGCCGCGCGCCCAGCTCCTCGCGCAGCTCTGCGGCGCTCGCTCTACCGCCGTGCTGCGGGACCACGTAGGCCACCAGGCGCTTCTCCCCAGGCGTGTCCTCCCGCAGGAGCGCTACCGCGTCGCATACCTGCGGCAGCTCCAGGAGGGTCGCCTCGATCTCCCTCAGTTCGATGCGGAAGCCGCGCACCTTGACCTGCTGGTCCAGACGCCCCAGGTACTCCAGCTCCCCCATGGCCGTCCAGCGCACCCGGTCTCCCGTGCGGTACATCCGCGCCCCCGCCTCACCGGAGAACGGGTCCGGCACGAAGCGCTCCGCCGTCAGCGCCGGCCGCCCCAGGTAGCCACGCGCCACCTGCTTGCCCCCGATGCACAGCTCCCCGGGCACCCCTACCGGCACCGGGTTCAGGCGCTCGTCCAGCACGTAGGCGTGGAGGTTGGCCAGTGGCCGGCCGATGGTAACGCTGGGGGCCCCACGCTCCACCTCCCGGAAGGTGGAGTAAACGGTGACCTCCGTGGGTCCGTACAGGTTGACGACCCGCTCCACCCCCGCCTCCAAGAGCCCCTGCGCCAGAGCGTCGGGGAGCGCCTCGCCCGCCAGGTTCAGCGTGCGCAGGCTCGCCGGGATGCGCCCGCTGCGCAGCAGCTCGGCCGCGGCAGTGGGGACCATGCACGCCAGCCGCACCTCCGTCCCGGCGGGAATGCTCGCGAGTTCCAGGGCGTTCTCCACCAGCACCAGCGTGCCGCCCCCGCAGAGCGTGTCGAAGCACTCGGCCACGGAGACGTCGAAGGACATCGAGGTGGACGCCAGCACCGCGCTCCGCTCCTCTGACCCGATCTGCCCGCTCAGCCAGCCGAGCAGCGCCGCCACGTTGCGGTGCTCCACGCCCACTCCCTTGGGGCGGCCCGTGGAGCCGGAGGTGTAGATCACGTACGCCAGGTTCTCGGGGGAGACCCCGGCGGCGGGCGCTTCCCTCGGGCACGCGGTGATCCGGGGCGCGTCGCGGTCCACGCAGACCGTCTCGGCGGCGGACGTGGGGAGCCGCGCCAGGAGCGCCGCCTCGGTGAGGAGCACCGGCACGGCGGCGTCTTCCAGCAGGTACGCGATGCGCTCGGCGGGATAGGCGGGGTCCAGCGGGACGTAGGCGCCGCCGGCCTTGAGCACACCCAGCAGGGCGACGATCAGCTCCGGGGTACGCCGCAGGCAGACACCCACGCGGGTGTCGGGTCCCACCCCCAGGCTGCGGAGGTGGTGGGCCAGCCGGTTGGACCGCGCATCCAGCTCGGCGTAGCGGAGCACCTCCTCCCCCGACTGCACCGCCGGCGCGTGCGGGGTGCGGGCGGCCTGCTCCGCGAACTGCTCGTGGACGAGGGCCTGCCGGTACTCGGCGACGGTGGCGTTCCAGGCCTGCAGCACCTGGTCGCGCTCGGCTCCGCGCAGCAGCGACAGCGCCGAGACACGCTGCCCCGGCTCGGCCGCCATCGTTTCCAGCAGCGCCTGCAGGTGCCCGGCCATGCGCTCGATGGTCCCCACGTCGAACAGCGCCGCGCGATAGACGAGCGCCGCGTCCAGGGCCTCACCCCCTTCCGTGAACACCAGGTCCAGGTCGAACTTGGCGATCTTCTCGCCCCGACCGAAGGGCTCCAGGGCCAGCCCGCCCAGCTCCAACTCGTGGCCGTCCCGACCGGCCTGGTCGAGGGTGAAGATCACCTGGAAGACGGGTGAGTGCGTGAGACTGCGCTCCACCGCCAGCTCCTCCACCAGCCTCTCGAAGGGGAGATCCTGGTGCTCGTAGGCCCCCAGCGTCGCTTCGCGCACCCGCCCCAGCAGCTCCGCCCAGGACGGGTCTTCCGACAGGTCCCCCCGCAGGGGGAGCATGTTGACGAAGAAGCCGATCAGCCCCTCCAGCTCCGTGCGGTTGCGCCCCGCGATGGGAGTGCCGACGACCAGCTCCTCCTGCCCGGCATAGCGCGCCAGCAGCGCCTGCCAGCCGGCCAGCAGCGTCATGAACAGCGTGGTCCCTTCACGCCGGGAGAGCCCCCTCAGCCGGTCGGAAACCTCGGGCGAGATGCGGAAGCCAAAGGTCTGGGCGCGGGGGCTCTGGCCGGTCGAGCGCGGGTGGTCGACCGGGATCTCCAGCAGGGGAGGGGCACCCGAGAGTTGCCGCTTCCAGTAGTCGATCTGGGCCTGGAGCGTCTCGCCGCTGAGCCACCGGCGCTGCCATAGGGCGAAGTCGGCGTACTGCACCGGCAGCTCCGGCAGACGCGGCTCCTCGCCCCGGCTGTAGGCGGCGTAGAACGTGGAGACCTCGCGCACCAGCACCCGCGTACTCCATCCATCGCTGACGACGTGGTGCATCGTGAACATCAGCACGTGGTCGTCGTCGGTCAGGCGCAGCAGGGTGGCCCGCAGCAGCGGCCCACGCGCCAGGTCGAAGGGGCGGACCGCCTCCTCGACCACCCGCCGCTCCGCCTCGGCCTCCGCGTCCGGCTCGTCGCGAAGGTCCTGCTCGACCAGCGCGACCGGTGCGGGCGGGTGGACGACCTGCGCGGGCATGCCCCCGCTCTCCATGAAAGTGGTGCGCAGCGCCTCGTGCCGCGCTACCAGCGCGTCCAGGCTCGCACGCAGGGCGGCCGGGTCCAGCACCCCGCGCAGACGCAGTGGAAAGGGCATGTTGTAGGCGGCGCTCCCCGGCTCGATCCGGTCCACGAGCCACAGCCGCTGCTGCGCGAAGGAGAGCGGCGGCGGCTCCGTCCGCGCATCGCGGGACCGCTCGATCGGCGGAGCGGCGAGACCGCCGCCCCGCAACGCCTCCACGCGCCCGGCCAGCCCCGCGACCGTCGGCGCCTCGAAGAGCGCCCGCAGCGGCAGCTCCACCCCGAAGGCCTGCCGCACGCGCGAAACCACCTGGGTGGCCAGGAGCGAGTGTCCCCCCAGCTCGAAGAAGTTTTCCTCGATCCCCACCCGCTCGGCTCCCAGCACCTCCGCCCAGATCCCGCTCAGGACTTCCTCGGCGGCGGTCCGCGGCGCGACGTACTCCGCGCCGGTTCCCTGCTCCGGCGCGGGGAGGACACGGCGGTCCACCTTGCCGTTGGCGTTCAGCGGCAGGCGGTCCAGCACCACGATGGCGCCCGGCACCATGTGCTCCGGGAGCCGTCTCGACAATCGCTCACGCAACCCTGTCGTCGAGACCGTCTCCCCCACCACGTAGGCCACCAGCTGCCTGTGTCCCCGCACGTCCTCCCGCACGGTCACCACCGCCTCGCTCACCCGTGCGTCGGAGAGCAGCGCCGCCTCCACCTCCCCCGGCTCGACGCGGAAGCCGCGGATCTTGACCTGCTGGTCGATGCGCCCCAGGAACTCCAGCTCCCCGTCCGCCCGCCACCGGACGCGGTCACCGGTCCGGTACGCCCGGGCTCCCGGCTCGTACCCGAACACGTCCGGAACGAACTTTTCCGCCGTCAGCTCCGGGCGGCCAAGGTAGCCGCGCGCCACTCCCGCCCCTCCGA
>JAFAYN010000290.1 GCA_019240375.1 Gemmatimonadota bacterium | reverse complement strand
GCGGGGACGCACGACGAGCTGCTCCTGGGCTGCGCGCCGTACCAGGCGCTGCACGGCCAGCAGCCGGCCCGCGCCTCCTGACGCCATGATCCTCCGACCGGACCAGGCGTCCGCCCGGACGGAATCGCCGCGGCGCGTCCTCCCCGCCGACGCGCCCCCGGGGGCCGACCCGCGGCTCCCGGAGCTCCCGCAGTCCGACTGGATCGGCGCGCGCCTGATCCGGCGCGCCGTCACCCTGATGTTCGTCCTGGTGGGGGTCCTGGGCCTCGCCGGCGCGCTGGCGCTGGTGCTGGTCAGGGCCGACCTGACGGTGAGCGGGAGGGGCGTCCTGGAGCCCGTCCGCCTCTGGCCGGTGCGCAGCCAGGAGCCGGGGCTGGTGGCCCGGGTGCTGGTGGAGAGCGGGGACACCGTCCGGGCGGGGCAGCCGCTGGTGCGGCTCGACTCGCTCCAGCTGGCGGGCGAGATCGAGAAGCTGCGGCTCCAGGAGCGGGCGCTGGAGGTGGCGTACCTGCAGGCGCGGGCCACCCTCCCCGTGGAGCGGCGCCGCCAGGAGAGCGCCCTGTCGCTCGCGGAGTCGCGCCGCCTGAAGGCGCAGGCCGACCTGCGCGAGCAGCTCAGCCAGTTCGAGATCGCCGGGAGCCCCGATTCCGTCCTGAAGCGCTACGTTCCCGGGACACACGTCGCCATCGACCGCGTGCTCTCGGACGTGGAGGGGGCCGACGCAGACATCCGCTCCGCCCGCGCGCAGGAGGAGCTGACGGAGCTGAAGCGGCTCGACTTCCCCCAGCGCGCGGCCGAGGTGGAGCAGGTGGCGGCGCAGCTCCGGCTGGCCGAGGCCCGCATGAGGCGGCTGGTGGTCCGCGCCCCCGCCGACGGGATCGTGAAGACCGACCGGCTGGAGCGGCTGGTGGGCGCGCCGGTCGCCGCGGGCGACCTCCTCATGGAGCTGGCCGAGCCCCGGGAGTGGAGGGTGGACCTGAGCGTGTCCGAGCAGGACGTGCACGAGGTCCACCCCGGCGACCGTGTGAACGTGGAGATCGAAGCTTTCAGGGCCCGGGGGCGCGAGCGGCTGGGCGGACGGGTCACCTCCGTCGCCGCGGAGCCGGCGGCCGCGCAGGGCGCGAGCCCGCAGGTCGCCTACCGCGTGAGCGTCCGCCTGGACGAGGCCGACGTCGAGCGCGTCGGCCGCGACCGCCTCCGCGCCGGGTACCTGGTGGAGGGGAAGATCGTCACGGACACCGGTCTGGTCGCCCAGCTGCTCTGGCGCTACCTGCGCCGGCCGCGCTGACCTGCCGCCCGCGATGAACTACGGCCGCTTCGACGTCGAGATGACCCCGCTGGGGCGGACCCGGGCGCACGTGCGCGCCCGCGGTGGCGCCGTCTCGCGCCTGCTCGACCTGGCCGAGACCCGGGTCCTCCTGGCCTGCGCGGTCCCCCGCCCGCTGCGGGAGCACGCCGAGGAGTGTGTCCGCGTCCTCCCGCCCGGCCTCGTCGCCGCCCTCCCGGCGTCGGACGGTGCCGGGAGGGACCCGGGGTGGGAGACGGCGGCGGTCACGGCCTGCCTGGAAGGCTTCGTGGCCGACGGGCTCCTCACCGCCGAGGCGGAGGTGACGGAAGCCCTCCTCGCCCGGCTCCCGCACGCCGCCGGAGCCGCCGCCCCTCCCGGGATCACCTCCCTGTGCATCCCCACGCGCGACCGGCCGGACGCGCTGCGGCGCGCGCTGGAAAGCTACCTGGAGAACGGCGCGCGGCACGGCCGGAGTCCGGAGGTGGTCGTCCTGGACGACAGCGGCTCCGGTGGGATGCGGCACCGCAACCTGGAGGTGCTGCGGGAGGTGGCGGGGCGGCACGGACGGGCCGCCTTCCTCGCCACCCGGGAGCGCCGGGAGCGCTACGCGCGGGAGCTGGCGGCGCACGCGGGGATCCCCCCCGAGGTGGCGCGCTTCGCCCTGCTGGGCGGGCCGGAGTTCCCGAGCACGTACGGCGCCACCCGCAACGCCCTCCTCCTGGATACGGTGGGGGAGCTGTGCCTGCAGGTGGACGCCGACACCGTGTGCGCCGTTTCCCGCCCGCCGGAAAGCGCCGCGGAGCTGCTGGTGACCGCGGAGATGGACCCCAACGAGTACTGGTTCGTCGGGGACCTGGACGAGGCCGTCGGCCTGGTGCGGGAGGTGGACGAGGACTTCCTCGCTGTCCACGAGCGGGTGCTGGGGAGGTCGCCGGCCGGGTGCATCGCTTCGGGGGAGAGCGGACCGCTCCGCGTCGCCGCGCCGTGGAGCCCGCGGCTCCTGTCGCAGCTCGCCGCCGCGGAGGCCCGGGTGGCGGTGAGCTTCGCCGGGATCGTGGGGGACTGCGGAGGGCCGGGGAGGCACCACTGGCGGCTCGGCCTCCGCGGGGCGTCGCTGGAGCGGCTGACGGCCGACCCGGAACGCTTCCGCTCGCGCCTTCTTTCCCGGCAGCTCGTCAAGTGCTCCACCCGCACCGTGGTGAGCACGGGCGCGTACTGCATGGCAGGCAACATGGGAGTGGACAACCGTACGCTGCTTCCGCCCTTCGTCCCGGTGGGGATCGCGGAGGACGCGCTGTTCGGGGGACTCCGCTCCGCCCTCTTCCCCCACCTGGTGAGCGCCACGGTCCCCTACGCCATCGTCCACGATCCGCTCCCGGCGCGGCCGAATCCGGACCGGCCGCTGCCGATGACGCTGCACGCCAGCGCCGTCCTGGGCTACCTGGCGGGGCGCTTCCGCGAGACGTGGCCGACGCAGGGAGGGGCGGGGGCGCTGAGGCAGCTCGGGGCCTACTTCGGGGAGCTGGGCGCCCTCCCCGAAGCCGCCTTCGCCGCGTACGTCCGGCAGGCGGTGATCCCGTCCGTCGCGGCGTCGGTCGCCCAGGTGGAGAGCCTGCTGTCGCGCCCGGCGGACGGGCCGCCCCACTGGCGGGCGAGCCTGGAAGAGAACCTGGCCGAGCTGTCCGCGCTGGTGGTGCGGGAAGACCCGTCGAGCCCGAGCGACCTCCCCGGGGACGCCCCGCGGCGCCGGGCCCTGTTCCAGCTCCTCCTGCGCCGCTACGGCGAGGTGCTGGCGCACTGGCCGGAGATGGTGGAGGCCGCGGCCGGGCTCCGCCGCGCGGGGATACGCCTGGCCGAGGCGGTGTGATCCCCCCCGTCCGGCGGCTAGTGGCCGAGAACCCGGGGCTCACCGGCTACATGCGCCACCGCGCCGGCGCCTCCGGGGCCCCGGCCGCCGCTCCCGACCCGGAAGCGTGGTCGCCCCTGGAGCGCGTGTCTCCCTACCTGGTGTTCGCGGTGGTGAAGTCGGAGGACCCGTACTTCTTCCGGCACCGCGGCATCTACTGGCCCACGCTCCGTCGCGCCCTGGGCGACGCGCTCCGCGGACGGAGGGGGCCGGGCGGGAGCACCCTCACCCAGCAGCTCGCCCGGAACCTGTACCTGTCGCCGGAGCGGAAGGTGTCGCGGAAGCTCCGGGAAACGTTGGCCGCGCTCCGCATGGAGCGGGCGCTTTCCAAGGCGCGCATCCTGGAGCTGTACCTGAACGTGGTGGAGTGGGGGGACGGGATCTGGGGGATCCGCGCGGCGGGCGAGCACTACTTCGCCCGGCTCCCGGACGGGCTGGACGCCTTCGAGTCGGCGGTCCTGGCGAGCCTCCTCCCGGCGCCGCTCCGGCCGCTCGCGGGGCGGAACGCGACCCGCGCCTGGTGGGTGCAGCGGTACGTGCTCTTCCAGCTCTACAACCTGGGGCTGCTGAGCGCCGCGGAGTGGCGGGCGGGGGTCGCGAAGTCCACCTCGCTCTGCCGCCTGACCCACGCCGGGGTGGCGCTCCCGGAGGCGGTGGGGCGGCTCCGCGACGCCCTTCCCGCCCCGGTCCCGGCGGAGGGCGGCGGTCTGTCCGTCCGCGACCTGGTCGCCGACGGGTGCGGGGTGGAGCGGCACGTACGCTTCGCCGACGCCATCCGCCGCTGGGAGGAGATCCGGCGCGCCGGACGGAGGGGGGCCGGGTCCGCTTCTCCGGGGTCCGTCGCCTGACGGGGGCTCTTGCCCCGCGTGCGCTGCAACGCGAAGTCGCAGCGTAGTTCGAGACTGGAAAAGCAAGAAAACGCGCGACTGTTCTCGCTCCGATCTGGGGTCTGGCTGCCACCCGGCAGATCCCGAAGTGGCCCGCGGCATCCGGCCCGGGCCGGCACTCCACACTCCTCCAAGGAGGCGGTATGCAGGAGAAACTGAAGCTCAGCCTGGACGACCTGCGGGTGGAAACGTTCGAGACCACCCCCGAGACGGGCCACGCCCACGGGACGGTGCACGCGCTGTGCGACGGCTCGTGCGACAACTGCACCGGCTGCACCGACTGCTCCATGTGTACGGAGTGCTCCAACTGCTCGGACTGCACCGGCTGCACGGACTGCAGCTTCGCCACCATGGCGACGGGCACCTGTTACACCACCTACTGACGCCCCGGGCGGGCATGCCTCCCCGGCGGGGCATGCCCGTTCCGCCCGGCCGCGCGTCGGAGACACCATGTCCGAGAAGCTGAAGCTGAGCCTGGACGACCTGCGGGTGGAAACCTTCGAGACCACCGCGGGACCGGAGAACGCCGCCGGGACGGTCCACGCCCTGGACCGCGACGAGTGCGCCGCCTGCTCCGAATACACGGGCTGCTCCGACTGCACCGCGTGCACCCGGTGCACCTGGCCCACCTGCATCCACACCGCGGGCGACGGCGGGCCCTGCCAGCCCGGGACCGCCGCCTGAAGCGCGGCGCCACACCGCTCGCGCCGCCCCGGCGCGGGCCGACGACCCATACCTTTCCGGAGGGGAACGCATGCACGGCAAGCTGAAGCTGAGCCTGGACGACCTGCGGGTGGAAACGTTCGAGACCACCGCCGGGTCCGGGAGCGCCGCGGGGACGGTGCACGCGCTGGACTGCGACCTTTCGCAGTGCGTGGGCTGCTCCGCCTGCACCGGGTGTACCGACTGCACCAACTGCACGGGGTGCTCCGCGTGCAGCACGCAGTCCTACCAGGTCGAGACGGGGTGCTTCTACACCTGCTACGACTTCGTCACCGGGGGCGGCGGGCCGTGCCAGGCGGCGACGTACTACTGATCCGCGCGGCGTGAACGG
>JAFAYN010000273.1 GCA_019240375.1 Gemmatimonadota bacterium | reverse complement strand
TCCGGATCACTTCTTCGAGTTCGTCCTCCTTCCCAGCTTCGAGCGCACTTCCAGGGGTGTGTTCAGGGATGACGAGATTCGCGCGCTGCAGTGGGCGCTGATCGAGAACCCGCGAGCGGGAGACGTGGTTCGTGGGACGGGCGGGGTTCGCAAGATCCGCGTGGGTCTGGAAGGGCAGGGGAAGAGCGGTGGCGGGCGGGTGATCTACTATTTCGTCGAGCGGAGGGGGCGGATCTACTTCCTCCTCTTCTATCCGAAGAACGTACAGACCGAGCTCACGGCGGAGCAGAAGAAGCAGGTGCGGAACCTGGTGGCACTGCTGGAAAAGGAGAGTTGAGACGATGAGCCGGAAGGAAGATTTCGGGGACCAGCTGATCGAGGCGCTGCAGGAGGCCGTGGCCTACCAGCGTGGCGAGCTGGAAAACGCGCGGGTCGATCGGGTGGAGCTTACCGCCAGGACCACCCGCGTCGTGCCGCCGCCGCGGTACGACGCGGACCGGATCCGCTCCATCCGCAGGAGGCTGGGGGTGTCGCAGCCGGTCTTCGCCGGCCTGCTCAACGTGAGCGGAGGCACCGTTCGCGCGTGGGAGCAGGGGCTGCGCGACCCGGACGGGCCTTCGCTCCGCCTCCTGGAGGTGGCGGAAAGCCACCCGGCGGCGCTCCTCGCCCACGTGGTCGGGGTGGAGGGATAGCGGCAGGCCACCTCCGGCGCACGGCGGTACCACCCGGCACGCCTCTCGCATCGTGCGGGGGGCGCAGGCGTCCCGGGAAACCGTCTCACCTCGACCGCCGGACCGAACCCATGGCGCACCGGTTCCACTCCGCGATGCGGGTCCTCCTGGCCACGGGCGCGCTCGCGGCCTCGTGCCGCTCGGCCCCCGAGCCTCGCCACCCCGCCGAGCTGTCGCGCGCGCGGCAGCTCCACGTGCTCCAGGGGTTCCGCTCCCCCGAGTCGGTCCGCTACGACCCGGATCAGGACGTGTACTTCGTTTCCAACATGGACGGGCCGGGGTCGAGCAAGGACGGCAACGGCTACATCGTCCGCTTCCCGGCGGCGGACCCGGGGCGCTCGAGCGTGTTCGTGCAGGGGGGGAAGAACGGCGCCATGCTGGACGCGCCCAAGGGGATGGCGCTGCACGGCGACACCCTGTGGGTGGCCGACATCGACGTGCTGCGCGGCTTCGACCGGCGCACCGGGGCGCCACTGGCAACGGTGGACCTGCGCCCCCAGCGCGCGGTGCTCCTCAACGACGTGGCCGTGGGGCCCGACGGTTCGCTCCGGGTGACGGACAGCGGGATCGCCATGACCCGGATCGGGGTGCTGCACCCGGGCGGCGACCGGATCTTCGCCGTCGGTCCGGGCCGCTCCGTGTCGGTGGTGGCGCAGGGGGCGGCGCTGGGGCGCCCCAACGGGATCACCTGGGACCCGGCGGGGCGGCGCTGGATCGTGGTGTCGTTCGACCCCTTCCGCAGTGAGGTGTACGCCCTGCGCCCGGGGGAGTCGGCCCGCACCGTGCTGGCGCGCGGCCTGGGACGCTTCGACGGGGTGGAGCGTCTGGCCGACGGGCGGCTCCTGGTCACCTGCTGGAGCGATTCCAGCCTGCACGTCCTTTCCGGGGGGAGCGACGAGCGGATGATCCGCGACCTCTGGCAGCCCGCCGACCTGGGGGTGGACACCCGGCGAGGGGAGGTCGCCATCCCCCTGGTGCTGCAGGGGCGGGTGGAGATCTGGCGCCTCCCGCCGGCGCGCTCCGCGGGCGGGTAGCCGCCTCAGCTCCCCTCGCCCGAGACCGCCTGCGCGTGGTTCAGCGCGGCTACCAGCGCCGTCCCCCCGAGCACGTTCCCCAGCAGGGCGGGGAGGACGAAGCCGCCCAGCGCACCGCCCCAGCTCTCTTCCCCGGTGGCGGCCAGGTAGAACGCTTCCACCGATCCCGCGACCACGTGGGAGAAGTGCCCCACCCCCACCAGCCAGGTCACCACCACGATCACCCAGACGTGTACGGTCTGCGCGGCGGGGAGCATCCACACCATCAGCGCGATCAGCCACCCGGCGAAGACGGCGCGGAGGACGGTGATGCCGAACCCGCTCTTGGTGGCCTCGCGCGACAGCTCCGCGAACGAGTGGTGCACCTCCGGGTCGAACAGCTGCGTGCGCGCGATCACCCAGGCGAAGACCAGCGCCCCCAGCACGTTGGCCGCCAGAACGACCGCCCAGAGCCGGGCCACGTTGCCGAGGGTGGTCCGGTCGCGCCGGGCCAGGAGGGGGACGATGGCGGTGAGGGTGTTCTCGGTGAAGAGCTGCTGGCTCCCCAGGATCACGATCAGGAACCCCACCGCGTAGCCGAGGTTGACCACCAGCGGGCGCCAGTGCGCGTCCGGGAGGTGGGAGTGCAGGAGCCCCTGCGCCACCAGGGAGAAGCCCATCGCCAGCCCGGCGGCCAGTCCCGACCAGGCCAGGGCGGAGCTGGACCGCTCCAGCTCGCGCTCCCCCTCGCGGCGGACCACCTCGTACGTGGTGCGCGCGTCGAGCGACTGCTCCTCCTCGACCTTCTTGTCCTCCGCCTCGCTCAGGTCCGGCGTGTGGGCCGGCGAGTCGTCGTCCGTGTCGGCGGAGGGTTCCTCCCGTTCATCGCTCATGGGGTCCTTTCCGGGGCCGGGTGCTCGGGAGCGTGCTCATCGTCCCACGGCGATCCCCCAGGGGCGCGCCCCCACCGGGATGGTCGCCACCACCCGCAGGGTGCGGGTGTCCACCACCGACACGCTGTTGGAAAGCCCGTTGACGGTGTACAGCCAGCGTCCGTCGCGGGACAGGGCGATCCCCCACGGCCGCCGCCCCACCGGAACCCGTCCCACCACCCGCAGGGTGCGCGCGTCCACCACCGACACCGCCCCGGCGCCCCCGTTGGCCACGTACACGCGCGCCCCGTCGGGCGAGACCACCACCCCCACCGGCTTCCCCTCGCCCCGCTCCAGCTCCACGCTCCCGGTCACCTCGTGCCGGCGCGCGTCGATCACCGAAAGGGTCCCGCTGATCTCGTTGGTGACGTAGGCGCGGCTCCCGTCCGGGGCGAAGGCCGCAGCGCGGGGGCGGACGTCCACCAGGAAGGAGGCGGCCACCTTTTCGCGCCGCGTGTCGATCACCGACACGGTGTTGCTGGTCTCGGCGGTCACGTACACCCACCGCCCGTCCGGGCTCACCGCCACCCCCTCCGGCTCGATCCCCACCACCAGCGTCGCCATGGTCCGCCCGGTGCGCAGGCTGGTGACGCTGGCCGTCCCCGCGTCCTCGTTGGAGGCGTAGAGCCGTGTCCCGTCCGGGGTGACGCCGAACTGCTCCGGGTCGGTCCCCGCGGCGTAGCGGGCCACCACCCGCCGCGTGGCGGCGTCGATCACCGCCACCGCGTCGCGCCCGCTCTGCACCCGGGGGTGCTCGTCGCTCAGCGCCACGTACACGCGCCGCCCGTCCGGGGAAAGCTGGATCCCCCGGGGGCGCACCCCCACCGGGATGGTGGCCACCACGCGCCGGGCCGCGGCGTCCACCACCGACACGGTGCGCGCCGCCTCGTTGCTCACGTACAGGAGCTGGGCCGGGGCCGGGCGGGCGAGGGCGAGGAGCGCCCCCGCCGCCAGCGCCGTTCCCGCCCGGCGCGTCGTGGACCGTCCGCTCACCCGCGCTTCCTCCGGGTGGTGTCGGACTTCATCGTGTCCGGCGCGGCGGGCTTGGCAGGTTTCGGCGCCGCGCCCCGGCCGATCGGGGCGCAGCTTTCCGGCCTCCCGCTCCGCCCGTACACCAGCACGTGCGGCCCGCCCAGCAGGCTGTCCAGGGGGATGGCGACGTCGCCCGCCGCCCGTCCGTTCCCCAGCGTGTCCACGCTGACGGGGACGAGCGAGGCGAGGGTGCTCCCCATCCGGGTGCACGCTCCCTGGCGGATCGCCCCCTCGTAGGTGATCCCCGGGCTCCCGCCCGAGAGCGTCACCGACACCGCGGTGGAGGCGCCGACCGCCCCCATCTGCCCGCTCCCCCGCACCCGGCTGTCCGCCAGCGGCGCCAGCGCCACCACGACGGTGTCCTGCGGCGGGAGGGGATCGGGGAGGGTGTCCGCCACCCCGGGGACCACCGGAGCGGGGACGGCGGTGGTGTCGTCGCCCGAGGTGGAGGTCCGGTCGTTGCTGGCGGTGTACCCGGTCTGGGTGCGGTCCTCGTCGCCGCACGCGGACAGCGCGAGCAGCGCCAGCAGCACCCCCGTGCCTGCTTTCATGGCTTTCCTCCGTGGATGCGACGGCAGGTGGAGGTGGACGGACCGGCGCCGAGCCGGTCCAGCAGCTCGCGCGAGGAGCCGGCGGCGTCGGGGGCGCGGGTGGGGACCTCCCCCACCAGGCGCGTCCCGCCGCCCGCCGCGGGAGCCACCCGGTACAGCGGCTGGCGGAGCTGGTGGTCCCAGGCGCGGAAGGAGAGCGGCCACCCCTTGTGCCCGTCGAGCTGCGTCCCCTCCCGCTCCAGCCAGGCGCGCACCCCGGCCGGGTCGGTGGTCCGGGCGCGGAGCGACGCCTCCCACAGCAGCTTGACCGCCATCCACCCGGCCCAGGCGGGGCCGTCCATGGCGGTGTGGAAGCGGGCGCGGAAGCGGTCGTTGAGCTGCGCCGCGCCGAAGCGCTCCAGCGCCGGGTGCCAGAGCACCGCGCGGGTCGCGCCGCCGGCGTCCCCGGCCAGGGCGTCGCGGTACATGGCGTCGCTCGCTTCCACGTGGAACACGTTGCGGCGGCACTCGGCGCCACGCAGCGCGTCCGCGGGAGAGCCGGCGTTGAGGAAAAGGACGCCCGCGGCGTCGGCCAGGGCGCCCAGCGCGCGCGCCGACGCCGGGTCCCACCCGCCGATCAGCGCCGTCGGCCGCTCGGCGCGCACCAGGCGCTCCGCCGCGCCCGCCGCCACCGTGCGCAGCTCGATCCGCTGCCCGAACAGCGCCCCCGTGCGCGCCGCCTCCTCCACCCCCAGCGTCACCCCGCGCCCCCCGCTCGCCGCGCCCGCCCCCGCGGAGGTCACCAGCGCGACGCGCAGCGCCTCCGGGGCGCGGGGGAGCGCCAGCAGCGCGGCGCACCCGTGCACCGCGCTGCGCAGGAACTCGCGCCGCCCCACCGTTTCTCCCGTCATCCGTGTCCGCCCGGGTCCCGTCCGTCGTGTGTCCGCGCCTGTCCGGTTCGCCCCGCGGAGTCGCAAGAGCGGGGCCAGGCATCGGCATGAAAGCTGCGAAACGCAAGGTGAGTAGATGTTGAAGGAGGAGCGGGAACAGAATGCCCCGGAGCCCTGTTCCTGATCCCGTTCCCGGTCGCTGGTCGACCCGGCGACGCCCGGCCCCCCGGGCCCCGATACACCCCGATCCCCACCGAATGCTGCATGCCGAGCTGGGCCATCGTGCAGGAGGCGTGATGCGGCATCCCTTTCCGGCAGCACCCCGGACCGCGCTCGGCGCGCTCTGCCTGTGCGGCTTTGCGCTCGCCGCCGCCGGGTGCTCGCGCGGCGAGTCGTCGGAGGCGCCCCCCCGGTCGGCGCTCCCCAACCGCAGTTCGGTGGGGATCACGCAGGCCCCCCTCCCCGAGGACGGTCAGTGGCTGGTCCCCGCCAAGGACTACCAGAGCACCCGCTTCAGCGGGCTCGCGCAGATCACCACCGCCAACGTGCGCGGGCTGCGCCCGGCCTGGACCTTTTCCACCGGGATCCGGCGCGGCCACGAGGCCGCCCCGCTGGTGGTGGGGAGCACCATGTACATCGTCTCCCCCTTCCCCAACCAGCTCTTCGCGCTCGACCTGAGCAGGCCCGGCGCCCCCCTCAAGTGGACCTACGCGCCCCCCCTGCAGCGCGCCGCGCAGGGCGTGGCGTGCTGCGACGTGGTGAACCGCGGGGCGGCGTACTTCGACGGCAAGGTCTTCTACAACACCCTGGACAACCAGACGGTGGCGGTGGACGCCGCGACGGGGAAGGAGGTGTGGCGCACCCGCCTGGGCGACATCAACCGGGGGGAGACCATGACCATGGCCCCGCTGGTGGTGAAAGGGAAGGTGCTGGTGGGGAACAGCGGCGGGGAGATGGGGGTGCGCGGCTGGCTCACTGCCCTGGACGCCGCCACCGGCAAGATCGCCTGGCGCGCCTACAGCACCGGGCCGGACAAGGACGTGCTGATCGGCCCCGGCTTCCGGCCCTTCTACCCGCAGGACCGCGCCCCGGACCAGGGGGTCACCACCTGGCCCGCCGACAGCTGGAAGCACGGGGGCGGGACGGTGTGGGGGTGGATCTCGTACGATCCCGAGCTGGACCTGGTCTACTACGGCACCGGCAACCCCGGCCCCTGGAACCCCGACCAGCGCCCCGGCGACAACAAGTGGACGGCGTCCATCTTCGCGCGGCGCCCCGAGACCGGCGAGGCGGTGTGGGCGTACCAGTGGAGCCCGCACGACGTGCACGACTACGACGGAATCAACGAGAACGTCCTCCTCGACCTCCCCATCGGCGGGCGGATCCGCAAGGTGATCGTCCGCCCCGAGCGCAACGGGTACATGTACGTGCTGGACCGGGCCACGGGCCAGGTCCTTTCCGCCGACACCTTCGTGCACGTCACCTCCTCGAAGGGGGTGGACCTGCGCACCGGGAAGTACCTCCCGGACGAGGCCAAGGACCCGCACATGGGGGTCCCCATCCACGACATCTGCCCCGCGGCGCCGGGGGCGAAGGACTGGCAGCCGACCGCCTTCTCGCCGCGCACCGGGCTCCTGTACGTCCCCCACAACAACCTGTGCATGGACGTGGAGAGCGTGGAGGCCAACTACATCGCCGGGACCCCGTACGTGGGAATGGTGGTGGTGATGAAGCCCGGCCCCGGG
>JAFAYN010000245.1 GCA_019240375.1 Gemmatimonadota bacterium | reverse complement strand
GGACGAAACCGATCCATGGATGCGAAGCTCCTCGACCTGCTGGTCTGTCCTGGCTGCCGCGCCGAGCTGGCCTGCGACGCCGCCGTCACGGACGTGGACGGTGGGATCGTCACGGGTGCCCTGAAATGCACCGGGTGCGGCGCATCGTACCCTATCGAGAGGGGGATCCCGCGCTTCGTCCCCTCGGAGAATTACGCGTCCTCCTTCGGGTACCAGTGGAACCGCTTCAAGCAGGAGCAGATCGACTCCACCAACGGGACGAGGCAGTCGGAGAACCGGGTCTTTTCGGAGACGGGGTGGACGCGTGAGTGGCTGCGCGGGAAGTGGGTCCTGGACGCCGGGTGCGGCGCGGGGCGCTTCCTCGACGCGCTCACCGACACCGAGGCCCAGGTGGTGGGGGTGGACATCACCAACGCGGTGGACGCGGCGCAGAGCAACCTTGGCGGAAAGCGGAACGTGCACCTGGTGCAGGCGAGCATCTACGAGCTCCCCTTTCGCGACGGGGCCTTCGACGGGTGCTACTGCATCGGGGTGATCCAGCACACCCCCGATCCCGACCGGACGGTGCGGTCCCTCCCCCGCGTCGTGAAGGAGGGGGGGCGACTGGCAGTGACGATCTACGAGCGTCGGCGCTTCACCCCCCTCAACATGAAGTACCTCGTCCGCCCGTTGACGCGGCGGATGAGCCGGACCGCGCTGCTGTCCACCATCCGGGCCACCATGCCGGTCTTCTTCCCCCTGACCGAGCTGCTCTTCCGCATCCCGGTGCTGGGGCGGGCGGCCAGGTTCGTGATCCCGGTCGCCAACTACGTCGAGAAGCCGGACCTGAACGTGCGCCAGCGATACCAGTGGGCCGTCCTGGACACCTTCGACATGCTGGCTCCCGCGTACGACCAGCCGCAGCGGGAGGACGACGTCCGCCGGGCGCTGGAAAGCAGCGGCGTCCGCCAGGTGACGCGGCTCCCCAACCCCGGGCTGAACCTGGTGGGCGTCAAGTGACCCGGACGCTCTTCCTGTCGTACGACGGGATGACGGACCCGCTCGGGCAGTCGCAGGTCCTCCCCTACCTCGGCGGTCTGTCCAGGGAGGGGTTCGAGGTCTCGCTGATCAGCTTCGAGAAGCCGGACCGGCTGGAGCGGAACGGCGCCGCCATCGAGCGGGTGACGCGGGAGAGCGGGATCGCCTGGCACCCGCTCCCCTACACCCGGCGTCCCCCGGTGCTCTCCACCGTGTGGGACCTGGCGCGGATGCGTCGCCACGCGGAGCGCCTGCACGCGCGGGAGCGCTTCGAGCTGGTCCACTGCCGCAGCTACGTGCCGGCGCTGGTCGGCCTGGGGATGAAGCGCAGGCACGGGACCCGGTTCGTCTTCGACATGCGCGGCTTCTGGGCCGACGAGAAGGTGGAAGCCGGGGCGTGGAAGCTGGAAAACCCGCTGTTCCGGAGCGTGTACGGCTTCTTCAAGCGCAGGGAGGCGGACTTCGTCCGGGAGGCGGACGGGATCGTCAGCCTGACCCATGCCGGTTTCCGCGAGATGGAGGGGTGGGCCGTCCGTCCCGCGCCGGGGACGCCGAGGCGGGTGATCCCGTGTAGCGCGGACTTCGATCTCTTCACCCCCCCGTCGGCCGCGGAGCGGGAGGCCGCCCGCGCGGCGCTGGACCTCCCCGGCGAAGCTTTCGTCGCCGCGTACCTGGGCTCGCTGGGCACCTGGTACATGCTCGACGAGATGCTCGACTTCTTCGCCGTGCTGCGCAGGAAGCGCCCGGGGTCCCGCCTCCTGTTCGTCACGCCGGACGCGCCGGAGCCGATCCTGGCCGCGGCGCGGGAGCGCGGGATCGCGCCGGGCGAGCTGGTCGTCCGCTCGGCGCAGCGGGCCGAGGTGCCGGGCTTCCTGGCGGCCGCGGACCTGGGGCTCTTCTTCATCCGGCCGAGCTACTCCAAGCAGAGCAGCTCCCCGACCAAGCTGGGCGAGCTGCTGGCGATGGGGCTCCCGGTGGTCACCAACGGCGGAGTCGGCGACGTCGAGCCGATCCTGGACGAGGTCGGCGGAGGGGTGGTGGTGGACGGCTTCGACGCGGCCGCCTACGAGCGGGCGGTGGACCGGCTGGACGCCGTGCTGGCACTGCCGCCGCGGGAGATCCGCGAACGTGCCATGCAGGTGTACGACCTCCGCGCCGCGGTGGACAGCTACGCCGGCCTGTACCGGAGCGTGCTCGCGGGCGGAGCGGCGGTGCGGCCGGTCGGGCCCCCGTGGAAGGGCTCTATCTTGCCCGCCGAGGGAGAAACGACTTAGGTTGGCTAGTTCGGTTCCTGCGGTGCCGCTCCGGGAAATGGGTGACGCCGAACACCTTTTCAGCAGTGAATTCAGGTGCCTGTGACGAATGTGACACCGCCGGTTCCGGCGCAGAGGGAGTCCGGTGTGGGCGTGGTGGAATCGAGCACCATCGAGGGGTGCCGCGCCTGCGGCGCGCCCAGGCTGGTCCCGGTGCTCTCGCTCGGGTCCACCCCGCTCGCCAACGCGCTGCTCACGTCCGAGCAGCTGCGGCAGCCGGAACCGACCTTCCCGCTGGACACGGTGTTCTGCCCCGCCTGCACGCTGGTGCAGATTACCGAGACGGTGCCGCCCGAGGTGCTCTTCGGCGAGTACCTGTACTTCAGCTCGTTCTCGGACACCATGCTGCGGCACGCGGGGACGCTGGTCGCGCGCCTGGTCTCGGAGCGGGGACTCGGCCCCGACAGCCTGGCCGCCGAGGTGGCGAGCAACGACGGGTACCTGCTCCAGTTCTACCGGCAGGCCGGCGTCCCCGTGCTGGGGATCGAGCCGGCCGCCAACATCGCCCGCGCGGCCGAGGAGCGGGGGATCCGGACCGTCTGCGAGTTCTTCAGCGCCGAGGTTGCCGCGCGCCTGGCGAACGAGGGGAACCGCGCCGACGTGATCCACGCCAACAACGTCCTGGCCCACGTGGCCGACCTGAACGGCGTGGTCCAGGGCTTCCACGAGCTGCTGCGGGAGGGCGGCACCCTGGTGGTGGAGGCTCCGTACGTCAAGGACATGATCGACGACGTGGAGTTCGACACCATCTACCATGAGCACCTCTGTTACTTCTCGCTCACCGCGCTCGACCGGCTCTTCCGCCGACACGGGCTGGTGATCTGGAACGTGGAGCGGCTCCCCATCCACGGCGGCAGCCTGCGCGTCTTCGCGGCCCGCGAGGCGGACGGGGTGCAGCCCCTGGGCGCGGTGTCGGAGCTGCTCGCCGAGGAAGAGGCGTGGGGCGTCGCCCGGCCCGAGTTCTACCAGGGTTTCGCATCGCGGGTGGAGCGGCTCAAGGAGGAGCTGGGCGAGCTGCTGCGCCGTCTCAAGGGCGAGGGGAAGCGCGTGGTGGCCTACGGCGCGTCGGCCAAGGGGAGCACGCTGCTGAACTACTTCGGCATCGGCGCCGAAACGCTGGACTACATGGTGGACCGCAGCACCGTCAAGCAGGGGCGGTACACGCCCGGTACCCACCTGCTCATCCGCTCGCCGGAGGTCCTGCTGGAGGACCGGCCCGACTACGTCCTGCTGCTCACCTGGAACTTCGCGGAAGAGATCCTGGCGCAGCAGGCGGCCTACCGGGAGCGCGGCGGACGGTTCATCGTGCCCATCCCCAGCCTTCGGGTGATCTGATCTCGGACGGGGTGCGATGAAGTTCGTGGAAACGGGGCTGCCGGGCGCCTGGGTGGTCGAGATCGAGCGCCTGAGCGACGAGCGGGGCTTCTTCGCCCGTACCTTCGACGTGGATGCGTTCGCGGCCCGCGGGCTGCGCACCGAGTTCCCGCAGTGCAGCATCAGCTTCAACGCGAAGGCGGGGACGCTGCGCGGTATGCACTGGCAGGAGGCCCCGCACCACGAGGCCAAGCTGATCCGCTGCACCGCCGGCGCGGTGTACGACGTGCTCCTGGACCTTCGCCCGGAATCGCCTACCTTCCTCCAGTGGCGCGGCGTCGAGCTGTCGGCCGACAACCGCCGGATGGTGTACGCCCCGGAGGGGATGGCCCATGGCTTCCAGACCCTGGAGCCGGAGACCGAGGTGTTCTACCAGATCTCCGTGCCCTACCACCCGGCTTCGGCGCGGGGGGTGCGCTGGGACGACCCCGCCTTCGCCATCCGCTGGCCGGACGCCGACGAGCGGATCCTCTCGGATCGCGACCGCGGCTATCCGGACTTCGCCCCGTGAAGCGGGTCCTGCTCACCGGGGCGACCGGGTTCATCGGCCGCCACGCGGTCGAGACCCTGCTGGCGCGGGGATACGAGGTCCACGCGGTCGCGTCCCCCACCGGGGCGACGCCGTCGGCGGGCGTGACCTGGCACCGGGGCGACCTGCTGGACCCCGGCACGGCCGGTAGGCTGGCGGCGGAGGTGCGCCCCAGCCACCTGCTGCACTTCGCCTGGTACGTGGAGCCGGGGGCGTTCTGGACCTCGCCCGAGAACCTGCGCTGGGTGGGTGCCACCCTGGAGCTGCTGCGCGCCTTCCGCGAGAGCGGGGGAGCGCGCGCTGTGCTGGCGGGGACGTGCGCGGAGTACGAGTGGGGGCACGACGTGTGTACGGAGGGCGCGACGCCGCTCGCCCCCGCGACCCTGTACGGCGCCTGCAAGCACGCGGTGCGGGAGGCGGGGAGCGCCTACGCCCGGCAGAGCGGGCTGAGTCTCGCCTGGGGGCGGATCTTCCTGCTCTACGGCCCACACGAGCCCCCGGGCCGCCTGGTCTCCTCCCTCGCGACGTCCCTGCTGAAGGGGGAGCCGGCGGCCTGCTCGCGCGGGACGCAGCTGCGCGACCTGCTGCACGTGCAGGACGTGGCGGACGCGTTCGTGGCGCTGCTGGGGAGCGGGGTGGAGGGACCGGTCAACGTCGGCTCCGGGACGCCGGTGGCGGTGAGCGAGGTCGCGGTGGAGCTGGGCCGCGCGGCGGGCCGCCCCGAGCTGGTCCGTCTGGGCGCGCTCCCCGACCGCCCCGGCGACCCGCCGCGGCTCTGCGCCGACGTCAGCCGGCTGCGTGACGCGACCGGGTGGAGGCCCCGCTACGACCTGGCGGCGGGGCTGGGCCACACGGTGGAGTGGTGGCGCGCAAGGATGCGAGAGGAACGAAATGCCTGAAGCGAAATCGCCCGGGGCCACGGCGCGGGCGCCGCTGGTGACCATCTGCGTGCCCACCATCGGGCGCATGGAGTATCTCCGGCAGGTGCTCGCCTCGGTCGCGGAGCAGACGCACCCCCGCCGCGAAGTGCTGATCCTGGACAACGCGAGCCCCGCCGACGCCCGCGAGATGATCGAGCGGTACGCGGCGGAGCGCCCAGACACACGCATCCTGCGGGTGGAAGAGCGTGTTCCCAGCTTCGCCAACTTCAACCGGGGGATCCGGGCCGCCACGGGCGAGTACGTCACCTTCTTCCACGACGACGACCTGTACTCGCCGCCCTTCGTGGAGCGGTACGTCGCCATCCTGGAGCGGCACCCCGAGGCGGGGTTCGTCGGGGGGAACTTCGACCTGGTGGACGGGGAGGGGCGCCGGACCCGCCGGCAGGTGTCGTTCGCGCGCGCCGAGATCTGGCCGGGTGCCCGCTACATCGAGGAGGTGTTCCGCACCGGGCGGAACCCGATGCCCACGCCGGGGATGATGTTCCGGCGCGGGCTGCTGCAGACGTACGACTTCGACGAGCGGCTTCCCGTCAACTGGGGCGACTTCACCATCTTCATGCGGATGGCAGAGGTGGCCTCCGTGGCCGTGACCGACGAGGTGCTCTACGCCTGGCGGGTGCACGGCCAGAACGGCTCCAACGTCCCGGGGAGCCGCTCCATCCCGCTCCGCACCCAGGTGCTGCGCGACTACCTGGCGGAGTTCCGGGCCCGGCACCCCGACCAGGGCGCGTTCGCCGCGCACCTGGAGGTGCTGCTCGCCCGGAGCCACGGCATCGGGCTGCTCTGGGGGTGGCTGAGCGCGCCCAGCGACGCCGAGGCCGACGCGTGCCGCGCGGCGCTGCGCGGCGCCGCCGCGCCGATCAGCCTCGCCGCCGGCGCGCTCGGGGTGCTGGAGCGGATCGGCTTTTCCACGCGGCGCCGTCGGGCGCTGCTCCCCGCCTTCCGTCGGATCGGCGAAGCCCTCGGCGCGTGAATCCCCTTTCCCGTATCCAGCATTGAACCCCGCCGATCCGAGCGCACCCCCCGCGAACCCACCTTCCGGCAACCTCGACCCCCTCACGGTGGCGGGGTTCGGAGAAGAGTGGAGCCGCTACGATCAGACGGGCGCCGACGACGCCGAGCTGCGGCAGGTCTGGGACCGGTACTTCGCCGTCTTCCCCTGGGACCGGCTCCCGGAGAACGCCGTGGGCTTCGACCTGGGGTGCGGGAGCGGGCGGTGGGCGCGCCTGGTGGCGCCGAGGGTCGCCCGGCTGCACTGCGTCGACGCGAGCCCCAAGGCACTTGAGGTCGCCCGTCGCAACCTGCGGTCGCTCCCCAACTGCGAGTTCCACGAAGCCTCGGTGGACCGGATCCCGCTGGCCGACGCCTCCATGGACTTCGGCTACTCGCTGGGTGTGCTGCACCACGTCCCGGACACGGAGGCGGGGATCCGCGCCTGCGTCCAGAAGCTGAAGCCCGGGGCTCCCCTGCTCCTGTACCTGTACTACGCCTTCGACAACCGTCCGGCCTGGTTCCGCGCCATGTGGCGCCTGAGCGACCTGTTCCGGAGGCGGATCTCGCGGCTCCCCACCCGGGCGCGGATCGCCACCACCCAGCTGATCGCGGCGACGGTGTACCTCCCGCTGGCCCGGACCAGCGCCGTGGCCGAGCGGCTGGGGATGGACGTGAGCTCGTTCCCCCTGTCGTTCTATCGCCGCCACAGCTTCTACACCATGCGCACCGATGCGCTGGACCGGTTCGGCACCCGGCTGGAGCAGCGCTTCACCGCCGCGCAGATCCGGACCATGATGGAGCGGGCCGGCCTCCGGGACATCCGCTTCCACGAGGGAGAGCCGTTCTGGTGCGCCGTGGGCTATCGGGCGGGATCCCCGGTCGGGGCGGAGGGGTGAGCCGATGAAGGGTGCGTGGCGCCGGACGCCGGGGACGGTCTGGGCGCTCCTGCTCGCCGTGGGCGTGGGGGTCGCGACCCCCACGTTCGTCTATCTCATCCGGCTCTTCGGGTTCCGCATCCCGCAGCCGAACATCGAGGCCGACTACCTCGAGGGGCTGCTGTGGGCGCTGGCGCTCGGCGCCTCCATCTTCCTCTGGCCGGCCCCCGCCCGCGACAAGCGCCCCCTGCTGATCCTGTGGGGAGCCAAGTGCCTGGTTACGCTCGGGTTCATGCTGCTCTACGAGTGGCACTACGGGCTCGACGCCTACATGTACTTCGACCAGTCGCGGGCGCAGATCTCCCCACTGCACGACATGGGGTGGGGGCGCGGAACCGAGAACCTGATCGGGCTCGCCTGGATCCAAAGCTCCATCCTCCCCCCCTCCTACCATGCGCTGAAGGTGAGCTTCGCCATGGTGGGGCTGGTCTCCGTCTACCTGACCTACCGGGGGGCCGTACGCTTCCGGGGGGAGGAGGACATCCGGCTCCTGTACGTGCTCGGGCTCTTCCCCTCGATCCTCTTCTGGTCGTCGATCCTCGG
>JAFAYN010000182.1 GCA_019240375.1 Gemmatimonadota bacterium | reverse complement strand
ACCAGACGATTCAAACTCTGAAGGAGGACAAACGGTGGCTACAGAACGAAATCCAACAGGCGAAGAGGGTCTGAGCGGGATGGGCGGCTCCGGCTACGGGGCGACCGGCGGGGCGAACCGTGACTCCGCCGGGCTGGACGCCGGGACCACGGGCTCTTCGGCGCTCGGCGGCCCCGGGTACGGGAGCACCGGGATGGGCGCCAGCTCGACGCCGGGGACCGGCGAGGTGCACGGCGGGCTGAGCGTGGGCGGCGACTCCGGCTACGGGGCGATCGCGGCCGCCGGCTCGACCGGCTCCACATCGAGGAGCACCGGTGGGAGCGGCGGGGAAAGCCTCCAGGACCGGGCCCAGGGCCTCAAGGACCAGGCGATGGACAAGGTCCAGGACCTGAAGAGCCAGGCGCAGGACCGGCTCGGCGGGGTGGCCGACCAGGTCCGTGACCGGGCGCAGAGCCTGGCCCAGGGGATGCCGGACCGGCTGAGCGGTGTGGCCGGGCAGGCGCGCGAGCAGGTGACCCAGGCGCTGGGCCGCGCCGAGGGGATGCTGGAGGACCGCGGCGTCCTGAACAAGGTACGCGAGAACCCGCTCCCGGCGCTGGGGATCGCGCTCGGGGTCGGCTTCCTCCTGGCGGGGAGCGGCGACAAGAACTCCGGCGGCACCATGGGGAAGGCCAAGAACCAGCTCAAGGGCGCCATCATGGGCGGCCTGAGCGCGGCCGTGGCGCAGGAGGCCCGCAACATGATCGGGATGAGCAGCGCGCAGGCCGGCAAGGGCGGCGGCCTGGGTGGGCTGCTGCATTCGGTGCTGGGGAACCTGCAGGGCGGCGGTGGTGGGAGCCAGGGTCGCTCCGGCGGCTCGCAGGGTGGGTCCCAGGGCGGCTCTTCGGGCGCCACCACCCACCGTCCGCCCAGCCACCAGGAGTTCCGCTGAGCGGATGACGGAGGCGGCGTACCGGGTCTGGGGGAGGGTCCAGGGAGTGGGGTTCCGCTGGTGGACCCGCTCCCGGGCTCGCTCCCTCAGGCTCGCCGGCACGGTGCGGAACTCCCCGGACGGATCGGTGGAGGTCCGGGTGCGCGGGCCCGAGGACGCCGTCGCCGAGCTGGTGCGCATGCTCCACCAGGGCCCTCCCAGGTCGCGGGTGGACGCGGTCGAAGTCGAGGAGATCCCCTCCGGTTCCATCCCCGGCGACTCGTTCGAGATCGCCAGCTGATTCCGGCGTTTTCCGAAGCTCTCCCGAAGAAAAGTCGCTTCACCAGATCGCGCTGGAGCCACGATCCGGCACCTGGCAGGGTTCCGGGTCGCGTTCGTGCGTCTCCGCGCTTGTAGGCGATTTGCGGCGGGAATTTCGGGGTGATCGCTGGCTGCGGGTTCCGTGAGAGGGGAACTGCGGGGTCCTGCTCGTGTCTGGGCAGCGGTCGGCGGGGGAAGGCCCCTCCGGCGGGTGCGTAACTCGCTTCGCTCAGACATACGCTCCGCCTGCGGGACCTCCCCCACCTCCCTTGTTTCTTCCGTACCAATCTTCTGTACAACTCTCCGGGTCGGCTACTTGCCTACGCAGAACTGGCCGAAAACGCGGTCGAGCAGGTCCTCGGTGCTGATGACGCCCAGCAGGTCTTCCAGCGCGCCCGCTGCGGTGTGCAGGTGAGTGACGGCGAACTCGGGGGGGATTCCTTCGTCCCAGGCCTGCAGGAACAGCGTCACCTCCTCCCTCGCGGCCCGGAGGGCCCTCGCCTGGCGCTCGCGTGTGACGAGTGGAGCTTCCGCGGGGTCGGCCAGGATCCCTCCGAAGGCCAGCTGCAGCAGGGTGGCCCTCAGCTCGGGCAGACCTTCGCCGGTGGGGGCGGTCACGCGCAGGGTGCGTACTCCATCCACGGCCTGATCCTCTTCCGATGCCTGGTCGGCCTTGGTGCGGACGAGGATGGTGGCTTCGGGACGCAATTCGGCCAGGAAGCTGTGCTCGTCCTCACCCGGCTCCCGCCCCGCCTCCACGCAGAAGAGCACCAGCTGCGCGGCGGACAGGTAGCGGCGGGCCACCTCGATCCCGATCCCCTCCACCCGGTCCTCCGTCTCGCGCAGGC
The DNA here is from genome assembly GCA_019240375.1 of Gemmatimonadota bacterium. Taxonomy (GTDB): domain Bacteria; phylum Gemmatimonadota; class Gemmatimonadetes; order Longimicrobiales; family Longimicrobiaceae; genus JAFAYN01. The sequence continues at coordinate 9,330 of JAFAYN010000182.1, read as the reverse complement.
CGGCGGTGTCCACCAGGCGGAAGGGGTAGCCTTCCAGCGTCACCACCGCTTCCAGCGCGTCCCGGGTGGTGCCGGGGACGTCGGTGACGATGGCGCGCTCGGTCCCCAAGAGCGCGTTGAAGAGCGAGGACTTGCCGGAGTTGGGGCGGCCAGCCAGCACGGTGAGCGCCCCCTCCCTCAGCAGCTCGCCCTGGGGGGCGGTGGCGAGCAGCCCCTCGATGCGGCGGCGGACGTCCTCGGCGGCGGCGCGGATCCGCTCCGGCGGGACGGGGGGCTCGTCCTCCTCCGGGAAGTCTATGGAGTACACCAGCAGCGCCTCGGCACCGATGATGGCGGTGCGCAGCTCCTCCACCCTGCGCGACAGTCCCCGCTCCATCTGGTGCACGGCGGCGCGATGCAGGGCGGGGGAGCGCCCGTCGATCAGGTCGGCCACCGCCTCGGCCTGGAGCAGGTCCATCCGCCCGTTCAGGTAGGCGCGGCGGGTGAACTCGCCGGCCTCCGCGGCGCGGGCGCCGGCGGCGAGCGCGGCGTCCAGCACCAGCTGCGGGGTCAGGTGGCCGCCGTGGGTGGAGATCTCCACCGTGTCCTCGCCGGTGTAGCTGGCCGGGGCGGGGAAATAGGTCGCCAGCCCGCGGTCCAGCAGCTCGCCCGTGTCGGGGTGGTGGATGCGGAGCAGGCGCTGCGCGCGGGGGGCGGGGGCGCCGCGCAGCTCCGGCGCCAGCGCGCGGAGGAGGGGGAGTGCCTGCGGGCCGGTGACGCGCACCAGGGCGACGGCGCTCCGCCCCGGCGCGGTGGCCACGGCGGCGATGGTGTCGGCGAAGAGGGGGGTGCTCATGGCGGGAGAATGGGGCGCCTGGCGCGGGGCGGCAACCCCGGGAAAGCGGAACGCCCGCCCCACCTGGCGTGGAGCGGGCGTTCCCGGCTTCTGCTTTCGGGCGGAGGGCTACCCCCGGCGCTTGACCCTGCGCGCCGCGGTCTGGCCGCCGCTCCCGCCGGAGCCCCCCGGCTTCTTGGCCACCGGGACCGGGCCGCCCTGCTTCTTCATCTCGTCCTGGTGGCGCTTCCGCTCGCGGGAGATCAGGAGCTGCTGCGGGATTCCGGCCAGGTTGGTGGTCAGGTAGTACAGGTTCAGCCCCGACGCCAGGTTGAAGAAGAACATCCCCATCATCAGCGGCATGAAGTACATCATCGTCTTCATCTGCGCGTTCTGCTCCATCCCGCTCAGCTTGGTGCTGATCCACTGCATCAGGAAGGTGGACCCCATCAGCAGCACGGGGAGGATGTAGAGCGGGTCGCGCTGCGACAGGTCGGGAAGCCACCCGAAGCCCACACCCCGGAACTCGATCGCGCTCTGGAAGACGAAGAAGAGCGTGAAGAGCACCGGCATGGGGATCAGGAGCGGGAGACACCCCGCCACCGGGTTGAAGCCGTACTCGCGGTACAGCTTCATCATCTCCTCCTGCTGCTTCTGCGGGTCGTTCTTGTACTTGGTCTGGATCTCCTGCATCAGCGGCTGGACCGCCATGTTCTTGAGCTGCGCCCGCATCGCCTTGGAGTTGAGCGGCCACAGGATCACCTTCATCATCACCCCGAAGATGACCAGCACCCACCCGTACGAGAGCCCGAGCGAGTCGTGCAGCTCGCGCAGGATCCAGAGCACCCCCGCGGCGATCGGGCGCACCACCGGGCGGAGCCAGCGGTACCCGTACGGGTTCACCTGGTCCAGGTCGTGCCCCACCGCGGCCAGGCGGCCGTGCTCCTGCGGCCCCACGTACTCCTGGTACGCGAACGAGCCGTCGGCGCCCAGCGGGACCGAGACCAGCGTGCGCGCCTGCCGGAGGCGCACCGTGTCGGTCTTCTCGCCGCGGCGCTCCACCAGCCTGGCCTCGGGGAGCTGACGCACCACCATCGAGCCGAAGCCGGGCCCGCTCCCCGCCACCAGCGCGGTGACGAAGTACTTGTTCTTGGTGGCGGCCCAGGTGAGCGGCCCCTGCACGGTGTCGGCGCCCTCCACCTTCATGAAGGGGAGGTTCTCCGCCCCGTCGGCGCTCATGGCGACGGCGGCCTGGTCGCGCCGGTAGCGGGCGGGCTCGGCCTCATGGTTGGCGAGCCCCGGCCCCAGGTCGGTGAGGAGCTGCGCGCCCCGCGCGGCGCCGGTCACCCGCCCGCGCACGTCCACCAGGTAGTTGTCGGGGTGGAAGGTGTACGTGACCTCCACCCCCAGCCCGCCCGGCGCGCCGTAGGTGAAGCGCAGCTCCGCGGGCGCGCCTCCGACCTGCAGCGCCGGGGCGCTGGGCTGGAAGGGGAGCCCGCGCAGGTCGACGGTGTCGCGCCCGGTCACCAGGCGGTAGGCCAGGAAGTCGGTGACCCCCGCCGGGACGAGCTGCACCGGCTGCCCCCTGTCGAAGGCCGACGCGTAGTGGAGCATCTCCGCCCGGGCCAGCGCGGCGCCCCGGGTGGAGAAGGTGTAGCGGTACAGCGGGGAGGTCACCGTCACCTCCCGGGCCGGCGCCTGCGCCACGCCCGCGGCGAGGGGCGCGCCGGTGGCGGCGGGCGAGGAGGCCACGGCCGCCGCGGGGGGTGCCCCCTCGCCCGCCGGCTTGGGCTTGGCGGGGGGGAAGAGAACGTTGGTGAGGGTGATCACGATCCCCATCAGGATCACCGCCCAAAGGACGCGTCTTTCCATCTATCGCTCGAAATATGGGTATGCCGTGGCCGGGTGCTCCCCCTGGAGTACGGCCCGGCCGGGCCGTGGGTTTCGCCTTACGGAACCGGGTCGTACCCCCCGCGGCAGAAGGGGTGGCAGCGCAGCAGCCGCCGCAGCGTCAGCCAGCTCCCCTTCGCAGCGCCGTACTTCTCGATCGCTTCCAGCCCGTACGCCGAGCAGGTGGGGTGGAAGCGGCACGAGGGCGGGGTCAGCGGGGAGATCCCCGCGCGGTAGAAGCGGATCGCCCCGATCAGCGCGCGCCGGAGCACAGCTCCTCCACCAGGGCGCGCAGCTCGTCGCGCAATTCCGCGAAGGAGGCGCGGTACGCCTCCGGGCGGGCGCGCAGCATCAGGTCGAGCGGCGCGCCGGCGCCGCGCAGGGCGGGGAGGAGGAGGGTGCGCCCGATTTCGCGCAGGCGGCGCTTGACCAGGTTCCTCTCCACCGAGCCATGCTTGTGCTTGGGGACCACCACCCCCAGACGCGGATGCGCGACGGGGGAAGGGGAGACGAACGCGTCCAGGTGACGTGTCCTTCTCCTCTTCCCCCGTCTGAATACTTCCCGGATCTCGTCCGGGGCCGTGATCCGCGCGGCGCGGGGAAAGCCGAACCCGTCGTTCTCCCCCATGCCACCTTCCCCGGGTGTCGTCATGCGCGCGACCGGGTCTTCCGCTGCCGCGGGCGGAGCGGACGGAACCGCCGGGCTGCTACTTCTTGTGCAGCGAGACGGCCAGCGAGTGACGGCCCTTCTTGCGGCGAGCGTTGAGAACGGCGCGGCCGCCCTTGGTCGCCATCCGGGCGCGAAACCCGTGCTTGTTGATCCGCTTGCGGTTCCGCGGACGGTAGGTAGGCTTCATTGCTGTATCCTGCGCGTGAAGACGTTGGGGTGCGACAAAGACCGGGAATATACGGCGAAACCCCTTCCGAGTCAACCCGATGCACGCGGCCGCCCCCCGGGGGCGCTCGCTTGACTTTTCCACATTCGGTTTCTAGGTTGCCCGACCGGCCACCGATCGAAAACACGCTGTACGACTGGAAGTTCATGGAGCTCACCGCCGCCGAGGTCTGGGCGCGAATCCTGGATGGCGCACGCGCGGCTCTCCCCGAGCAGGCGTTCCGCACCTGGCTGGCCCCCACCGAGGCCGTCGCCATCTCGCAGGACCTGCTGGTCGTCTCCACCCCCAACCCCTTCGCGGTGGACTGGGTGGAGGACAAGTACGGCGAGCTGCTCGCCGGGATCGGGGAGCAGCTCTTCGGGCGGCGCTTCACCGTGTCCGTGCAGTTCCACGGCAACGGGCGCCAGCAGGAGCTCCCCCTCCCCATGGAGCTGACCCCGGCCGCGTCGCTCGCCGACCACGCCCCGTCCGCCGCGCCGCGCCCCTCCGCACCCTCCGCACCCGCCGCGCGCCCGCAGTCCGCCGCGCCGGGGAGGGCCCCGGCCTCGCGCGCGGGGCAGGAGTCGGCCCCCATCAACGAGCGCTACACCTTCGACCGCTTCGTGGTGGGGAACAACAACCAGCTGGCGGTGGCGGCCTCGCACGCGGTGGCCGAGGCGCCAGCGCGGATGTACAACCCCCTTTTCCTGTACGGCGGGGTGGGGCTGGGGAAGACCCACCTGATGCACGCCATCGGCCACGTGGTGCTGGAGCGCGACCCGGGGAAGCGGGTGATGTACATCTCCTCGGAGCGCTTCACCAACGAGCTGGTGAGCGCCATCCAGGAGGGCTCGATGGCGGAGTTCCGCCGCCAGTACCGGCAGATCGACCTCCTCCTGGTGGACGACATCCAGTTCCTGGAGGGGAAGGAGCGGACGCAGGAGGAGTTCTTCCACACCTTCAACGCGCTGCACGACGCCCAGCGGCAGATCGTCCTCACCTCCGACCGTCCGCCCAAGGAGATCGGGCTGGAGGACCGCCTGATCTCGCGCTTCGAATGGGGGCTGGTGGCCGACATCAAGCCGCCCGACTTCGAGACGCGGATGGCGATCCTGCGCAAGAAGGTGGAGGAGGAGCGGCTGGAGATCATGGACGTGGACGACGTGCTCACCTTCGTCGCCCGGAGCTGCACCTCGTCGGTCCGCGAGTTGGAAGGGGCGATCCGCAAGCTCCTGGCGCACTCGTCGCTGTACCGGCGGGAGATCTCGCTGGACTTCGCCCGCGAGGTGCTGGGAGGGACGGCGCGCGACGAGGGGGCCGACGAGCGCACCGCCTCGGGCCTCTCGCCCGACGGGGTGCGCGACCGGGTAGCGGCGGCGTGGGGGACCACCACCGAGGCGCTGCAGTCCAAGAAGCGCACCAAGGACCTGACCGTCCCGCGCCAGGTGGCGATGTACCTGATCAAGGAATTGTTCGACCTGCAGCTGGTGGAGATCGGGAAGCTGTTCGGCGGGCGCGACCACTCCACGGTGATCCACTCGATCGCCAAGGTGGAGGAGGACATGGCCGCGGACCCGGCGTTCCGGCAGCGGGTGGAGGAGCTGCGCGCGGCCTTCCGCTAGCGCCGGGCCGGCGCGGAACCAGGTGTGGGAAACCGTGTGGACAGCGTGTGGAGAGTGCGTGGAGATCCCCGGCGAGGGGGTCGGATGTGGACGGCGTGGAGAACGGATGCGGTTGTCCACAGCTCCGTCCACAGAGCTTCAGGGGGGGAGAACGGATGCGCGGACAAGAGGATAGGGGGCGCGGCAGGGTGGCTTTCCACAGATCCACACCCTCTATTACTAGTACTGTTTCTTATATATCTAGACTGGTAGAACTGCTTCCCGGTGGAAAACCGTCACACTCCAGAGTCTGGGGACTTCGATGAGATTCACGATCACGCGTGAGAACCTGATGCAGGGGCTGAGCGCGGTGGCGGGGAGCATCCCGACCCGCACCACGCTCCCCGTGCTCGCCAACATCCTCCTGGAGGCGGAAGACGGCGCGGTTCGGCTGAGCGGCACCGACCTGGACACCGCGGTGTCGATCCGGATCGCGGCCGAGGTGGCGGAGCCGGGGGCGATCACCGCGCCGGCGAAGAAGCTGCAGGAGATCGCCCGGGAGCTTCCCGGGTCGGTGGAGGTTTCCACCCAGGGCGACACCATCACCATCGCCAGCGGGCGGAGCCGCTTCCGGCTGAACGGGCTTCCCCGGGACGAGTTCCCGGCCTTTCCCCGGGTGGACTTCGAGGAGAAGTGGCGGATCACGGGGCAGGAGATCGCGCAGCTGATCTCGCACGTGAGCTTCGCGGCCAGCACCGAGGAGACGCGCCCGATCCTGAACGGGGTGCTCTGGCAGCTCGGGGAGCGCGAGATGCGGATGGTGGCGACCAACGGGCACCGGTTGGCGAAGATGACGCTCCCCATCGAGGGAGACGCCCACGTGCCCGCTGGAGACCTGATCGTCCATCCCAAGGCCCTGGGACAGGTCCAGAAGCTTTTCGGGCCGGAGGCGAGCGTGGAGGTGGCAAGGTCGGAGAACCACCTGGGGTTCCGGAGCGACTCGGTGCAGGTGTTCACGCGCCTGATCGAGGGGCCGTACCCGAACTACGAGCAGGTGATCCCCAAGGACAACGACAAGACGATGGTGGCGGAGAAGGCGGCGCTGAACTCGGCGGTGCGCCGCATGGCCATCGTGGCGAGCGACCAGACGCACCGGATCCGGATGTCGCTGGGCGGGGCGATGATGAAGTTCTCGGTGCAGACGCCGGACCTGGGCGAGGCGACCGAGGAATTGCCGGTGGAGTACGACGGCGACCCGCTGGAGATCGGCTTCAACGCGCAGTACCTGCTGGAGCTGCTGCGCTACATGCCGACGGACGAGGTGAAGATGAGCTTCAAGGCGCCGGAGCGCGCGGCGACGATGGAGCCGGTGGGGAACGAGGATACGCCGGATTATCTCTGCCTGGTGATGCCGCTGCGGCTGCTGAGCTGAGCCGGGGACTCTACGCCGAGTCTCGCAGCCCCGCCGTGGTTCACAGGAGCTTCCTGCGCGCGGCGGGGTTCGTGTTTTGGGAGAGCTGGCGCGGTCTCCCCATCCGCTTGTTATATTGAGGCGTGTACCTCAACCGGAGCGCCGCGTCATGAGTCTGCCCCTGGACCGCCTGGAAGCCGAGATTCTGGAGCTGCCTGCGCATGAGCGGGCACGGCTGGCTCACCGGCTGATCGTCAGCCTGGACGACGACGTGGAGGAGGATCCCACGGAGGTGGAACGGGCCTGGGAGGAGGAGATCCAGCGTCGGCTGGAGGATTACCGCGCGGGCAGAGTCCAGGCGATTCCTGCCTCCGAGGTCTTCGCCGAAGCACGAGCCCGGCTGCGGTGAAGAGAGACGTTTCCTCGCGTTCACCCAAGTTCAGAGCAGATGCACATGGTCAACGTCAAAGAAGAGGCTCGTCGTCTGCTGGATCGTCTACCGGATGATCTCACCTGGGACGACCTCATGCACGAGATCTACGTCCGCAAAGCCATCGAGTCAGGATTGGCAGATAGTGAAGCCGGGCGTACCATTCCGGTGGAAGAGGTCCGGGCACGGTTTGGTCTTCAGCCGTGAAGGTGCACTGGACCGAAACCGCCCTGCGGCACTTCGCTCTCAGCCGATCAGCCACTTTCCTCGTTCTGGAACGATATTTCCGGAGTATGAGGCAGAGAACATCGAAGTGATGGAGGGCTCCTACCGGATCAAATCCGAACAAGTAGAGCTCCTTGTGCTCATTCACGGTGCGCGGCAACTTTCGTGGAAGAGGCTGAAACAGCGCTCCCAGCGTTAGGGGTAAGCCCATTCTGAATTGGGAGGTTGGTGCGGTGTTTCTTGCGTGTATGAGCAAACGCAACCCGTATCCAACGGATGTGAGCGACGAGGAGAGGGTGTTCGTCGCGCCGTATGTGACGCTGATGGGTGAAGACGCCGGGCAGCGGGAGCACTCGCTACGGGAGGTCTTCAACGGACTACGCTACCTCGCCGAGAGAGGTCTGATACCAGTTTGCTAGAAAGGTGGTGCAAAGATGGAAGCGAAGGAGCAGAGCGAAGCGAGATCAGCGACAGAGTAGTCGCAGAGGAGTTGTGCGACGTGTGCTTTCTGTGCAGCGAGACTCTCATGCAAGGCACGGCCCATCCTCTTCTTCAGATCCTGCCAGAGCCGCTCGACCGGGTTGAGTTCGGGGCAGTAGGGCGGCAGGAAGACGGGGAGCACGTTCTGCGGGATCTGCAGCGTGCCACGGATGTGTGCGCCGGCTCCGTCGAGCACCAGCACGTTGAGGGTGTCTGGGTAGGTGGCCGCGAACTCGTCGAGGAAGGCTTGGAAGCCATGCGCATCCAGCGCCGGCATCTCCAGCACCAGCGACTCTCCCGTTGCCGGCTCCACTGCCGCGTAGAGCCAGAAGTACTCGTAGCGCGTCCACATCGCCTGCACGGGCTTGGTTCCCCGTGCCGTGAGGCGCCGCCGCACGTCCTGATGCAGCCCGAGCCGGCTCTCGTCTTGAGCGAAGACCCGCACCCGACGCTCGTCAAAGGCAATCGCCGCGTCTACGATGCGCCTCAGGCGTCGAGGGAAGTCGGCTGCATCCTGGAGGTCTTTTTTGCGTTGGAAGGGCGAGCCCGCTTCAGCTTGGCTCGCAGGCGGTAGCGCACGAGCCTGTGCACGGTGGCGTAAGGCAGCTTCACACTGTGCTCGGCCTCCAGCCAGCGATGTACCTCGGTGTAGCCCTCGAAGCCCTCGCCCGCGAGTTGCGCCTGGAGCGCTTCCATCACCGGCAAGGTCAGGCTGCGCTGCTCGGCCGGCGCACCCCCCTTGTTGCGCTGTAGGAGCGCGTCCAAGCCTCCTCTGCGGTAGAGCGTCAGGTAGCGCGAGATCGTGTTGCGGTGCAGCGCCAGGTGGGTGGCGGCTTCGGCTTGGCTGCGAATGCGATGCGAGGCGATGAGAACCAGCAGGTGGAGCCGTGGGCGGAGCTCGGAGCTGCGCTCCTGGCGTAAGCGGGCTTCCAGCTCCGCCAGGGGCTCCTGAATCAGAGGCAAGGGTCGGTACATTGGCAGTTCATCTCCTTCAAAAGCAACTGCTTACACCCACCTTGCACTCTGGTTCACGCGAAATGGTATGACATGGCGCTCGGTACTGCACAATCTGCCGCCCTGGGAGGCGACCTACCAGTCGGCCCAGCGTCGGTGCTGGCAGCGCCCATTCTGCCGCCTCTTCCACGCTACGTCTGGCCCGGGGACCGTTGCTACGCTCGGAGCCACGATCACGTCCTCCAAGTGCTCCCTCACCCACGCATTTCTTCTCTCTCTCCTCCAGCCGGAACTCCAGACCAAGCGCAAAGCCCTCCTGAACAGAGGCTGCCATTGAACAGGAAACCGGAGCCAGGATACCCCAGCTCCGCTCTATCGTCTCCGGGCAACTCTCAGCTATCTCTGAAACACTTTCTTCTTCCCTGTCATACCTCTCCCTCGTCCAACCGAGACGCGATCGCTACCCCGTCAAGAAATGCGAGGCTTTGATATGCTTCTGGCATTAGTTGTCCTGCCGCGGCTATCACGTCGAGTGCCGCAGAAACTGCAGCTCGGCAAGCGCGAATCTGCACTTCCCGGGGGTAGGTTCTCATAGTCTCTAACACCATGCGCACTTTTGCTGTTGGGTCTACGGTCTCAGCTTCTTGCGG
>JAFAYN010000612.1 GCA_019240375.1 Gemmatimonadota bacterium | reverse complement strand
CTGGCGGAGATCGCGGAAGCGATGCGGCTCGGCTCGGTGCGCCTGGGGGACACCTTTTCCGGCTGGTCGCGTAAGCTGCTCGCCTCGCCCCGCTTCGTGCTGGTGGAGCTGACGTACGAGATCGTGCTGCGCGCCGAAGAGTTCTACGCCATCCCCGAGCGCGGCGACCGGCTGATCGCGGCCACGGCGGCGCACCTGGGCTACCCGCTGATCACGCGCGACCCGGAGATCGCGAGGGCCGCCGGCGTGGAGGTGATCTGGTGAGCCCGGCCGGACCGGTCAGCCCGCACTCCCGCCGGAAGCGGAGGTGAGCAGCCCCAGCTCCAGCGCCAGCCGCACGTAGTCGGCGCGCTCGGAGATCTCCAGCTTGTCGTTGATCCGGCGGCAGTAGGTGTTGGCCGTCTTGGCGCTGATGAACAGGCGCTTCCCGATCTGCGAGGTGGAGTACCCCTGCGCCATCAGCAGGAACACCTCCCGCTCCCGCTCGCTGAGCAGCTCGTAGCGCTGCCGCGTCTCGTCCGCGGAGGTCCGCCGCACCCACCCCTCCGCCAGCACCTGCGCCGCTTCCGGCCGCACGAAGCGCCGCCCCGCCGCTACGGTCCGCACCGCGGTGAGCAGGGTCGAACTGGCGGCGCTCTTCACCACGTACCCCATCGCGCCGGCCTCCAGGAGGGGGATCAGGTACTCCTCCTCCTCGTGCATGGTCAGCACCAGGACGCGTGTCGGCGACCGGCGCGCCACCAGCTCGCGCGTGGCGGTGATCCCGTCCACGTCGCCCATCGACAGGTCCATGATCACCACGTCGGGGCGGAGCGACTCGACCAGGGCGATGGCCTCGGCGCCCCCGCCCGCCTCCCCCGCCACCTCGATGTCCGGCGCCGTGCCGAGCAGCGCGCGCAGCCCCAGCCGCACCACGCTGTGGTCGTCCGCGAGCAGGACCCGGATCGGCCGCTCCCCCGCCCCTCTCTCCGCGCTCTCCGTCATCCCCCTCCCGCTGCGTTCGGCGCGACGGCGCGCACCACGGTTCCCTTCCCCGGCCGGCTCTCGATGGTCAGATCGCCGTCCACCAGCACCAGCCGCTCGCGCATCACGAACAGCCCCATCCCCGAGCGCCTCGACTCCGCTTCCCGCACGTCGAACCCCGCGCCGTCGTCGGCCACCACCAGCACCGCTTCCGCGCCGTCGACCGAGAGCCGCACCTTCACCTCGCCCGGGCGCCCGTGGCGGAGCGCGTTGGCCAGCGCCTCCTGCGCCACCCGGTAGACCACCGAGGCCACGCGCGGAGAGACCGGCGCGTCCACCCGGGCCTCCACCGTCCCCTTCACCCCGCTCTGCTCCAGCGTGCGGCGCACCAGCGTCCGGAGGGCGTCGGCCAGCCCCAGGTGGTTCAGCGCCGCCGGGTGGACCCGGTGCGAGAGCGTACGCACCTCGTGCAGCGCCTCGGTGACGATCTCGCGCATCACCGCCAGCCGCTGGTGCAGCGCCTCGCTCGCCCCGGCGGACGGCGTTTCCCGCCAGGTGGCGGTCACCAGCATTTCCAGCGCGCTCAGCGACTGGGCCGTGGAGTCGTGCAGCTCGCGCGCGAGGTGGGCCCGCTCCGCGTCGGCGGCCTCGATCACCTGGGCGGTCAGGTACTGCACCCGGGCCCGGTCCGAGATCAGCCGCTCCAGCAGCGCGTTCAGCGTGGCGCCGATCCGGGCGATGTTGCGGTCGGCGAAGCGCGATGGGGGGACGCGCGCCAGCAGGTCGCCCGAGGCGACGCGCGCCGCCGTGGTCTCCAGCGCCCGCAGCGGGAGGAGCGCGTAATAGACCATCGCCGCGTTCAGCGCCAGCGTCCCGAAGAGCACCGCCAGCGTGATCTCGTCGCCGTGCTCGGCCGGCGCGCTCCGCATCAGCAGGTACGCCAGCACGTTGATCGCCAGGTCCGCCACCACCAGCTTCTGGAGGAGCGGCACCCCCAGCAGGCGCCGGGCCGTGGCCGGCGGAAGCTCTCCCGCGCTCGTCGTCACTCGGTCCCGATCCCGTGTTCTCGAATGCCGGGGCGGCGCGCCGGGACCCGCCCGGCGCCCGCCCCTCCGTCGTTCCCGCTCAGCCGGTCGGCTGCAGCGCCACCGGCGCGGCGCCCGGCGGGGCCCCGGCCCCGGAGCCGTCCAGCGTCACCCCCAGGTCGCGGATCACCCCCTGGTGCAGCCCGTACACCCACCCGTGCAGCCGCAATTCCTTCCCCGCCGCCCAGGCCGCCTGCACCTGCGGAGTGCGGCTGAGGTTGAATACTTGCTCGGCCACGTTCAGTTCCACCAGCCGCACGTGGCGCGCGTCCGGGTCGGGGAGGGCGTCCAGCTCGTCGGCGTGGAGCCGCGCCACGTTGCGGATGTTGCTCAGCCAGTGCTCCACCAGCAGCGGCGCCTTCCCCT
>JAFAYN010000609.1 GCA_019240375.1 Gemmatimonadota bacterium | reverse complement strand
TTCCGCCCCGACCTCCTCCTTTCAGGGGAGCGGGGCGCGCTCCCGGGGGGCGGGGGGTGGGAGTGGATCCTGACCCCGGGCCACTCCCCCGGGCACGTGGTGGTGTACCACCCGGAGCGCGGGATCCTGATCGCCGGGGACCACGTCCTCCCCCGCATCTCCCCCAACATCGGCGCCGACCGGTACGTCGACGACCCGCTCTCCGACTACCTGGCCTCGCTCCGCCGCCTGCGCGGGCTCCCGGTGGAGGTGGTCCTCCCCTCGCACGGGCCGGCCTTCACCGACCTCCCCGGCCGGATCAACGAGATCCTGCGCCACCACGACGAGCGCAACGCCCGCATCCTGGAGGTGCTCGCCGTGCCGTGCACATCGTACGAGGTGAGCCGGGCGCTCTTCCCGACCCTCCCCCCCGAGAACTTCCTGCACGCCCTGCGGGAGATCCGCGCCCACCTGATCCACCTGCGGCGCGAGGGACGGATCCGCCGCCTGTCCGGCGACGCGGAGCGCTGGGTCCTCCCCGGCTGACCGCCGCTCACGCGGTGGGGCGGGGGACCTCCGGCTCCTCCGCGGTCTCCGCCTCGATCTCCTCCGGGCGGGGGTGGAGCAGCTTCCATTCGCGGACCGCCCACACCACCGCGCCCAGCAGGAGCAGCCCCGCGACCACGAACTTCTCGTAGGGTCGGATGCGCCCCAGGAACTCCTGCAGTGTCTCGCCGAACAGGTACCCCAGCGACAGGTAGATCGCCGCGAAGGCGAGCGAGCCCATCAGCTCGAACAGGAAGAAGAGGGGGAAGCGGAAGCGCGCCGCGCCCATGCTCATGGGGAGGACGATCCGCAGCCCGTAGAAGAAGCGCGTCAGGAACGCGGTGGCGCGCCCCCAGCGGCGCAGCAGGAGGGTGGCGCGCGCCCGCAGCCGGCGGAGGAAGGGGAACCTGCGCATCAGCGTGGGCCCGTGCAGCCGCCCCAGCCAGTAGTAGCCGTTGTCGCCGGTGCACCCCCCGGCCACCGCCGCCAGGAAGGTGGCGAAGGGGTGCAGGTATCCCTGGCTAACCGCGTACCCCGCCAGCAGGAAGGTGGTCTCCCCCTCCAGGATCCCCCCGACGAAGACGGCCCAGTAGCCGTACTGCTCGATCCAGCTTTGCATTCCCCGTGTGGTTGAAGCCGCCCGCCGCCGGCCCTCACGGGCCGGACCGTCCCGCTGTACCCGCGAGCCGGCGGGAAGAGCCGCAGAGCCGCGCGAGCCCCCGTTTCTGTACCTCGCCGCGGCTCTAGCACGCACTTTGCGCGCGCCGCCGCAGTTCGACCCACACCTACCGAGGACCCATGTCCGAATCCGACTGGCAGGCGAACCTGATCGAAGACAGCGAGGGGGTCCGGCGGATCCTCCGCGACGCGCGGCGCATCGCCGTGCTGGGGATCAAGACCGAGGCCGCGGCGGGGCAGCCCGCCTACTACGTCCCCCGGTACCTGCAGCAGGCCGGGTACGAGATCGTCCCCGTCCCGGTCTACTACCCCGACGCCACCGAGATCCTGGGGGCCAGGGTGTACCGCACCCTGGCCGAGATCCCGGGGGAGATCGACCTGGTCAACGTGTTCCGGCGCCCGCAGGACCTCCCGCCGCACGTGGACGACATCATCAGCGCCGCGCCGAAGGCGGTCTGGATGCAGAGCGGGATCCGCAACGCCGAGGTCGCCCGGCGCCTGGCCGCGGCCGGGATCCAGGTGGTCCAGGACCGCTGCGCGATGGTGGAGCACCGCTGGATCGGCAACTGAGACACGGGGCGCCGCCCAGGCGGGAAAAACTCCCTCGCGCGGGTGGGGGATTTCCTTACAACGTGTGAGGAAAAGCTTTGCGATCGGGACTGAGAAACGTTCTCACCCGTTTGCCGATCGCCGAGTCCCCGCTCCGCCGTACGGGGGCGTATCTGTCTGTCGTTTCGGTACATGCGGTCGGAGGTACGCGCGGTGCGCGCGGATCGGCGCCGGGGCTCTATTGCCGATCATCCGGCACCGTGTTATATGGGAAAGCTTAACTGCGGCCGGACCGAAGCCGGGGGATCGTGCGCCCCGTCCGGAGGCCGGTCCGCAGGGGGTTGTCGCGCCGTGGCAGAGGCCGTCCCGGCCCCGGCGCAACGGTATAATTCGCTTGAGCAGACCATGACCAGAGTCCTCACGCTCGCAGGGATCCTACTCCTCGCCGTCGGTGTCGCGTCGTGCCGCGACTACTCGCCCCAGGAGGGCCCCGACCAGCCGATCGCGTTCTACCACAGCGTGCACGCCGGGCAGAACAACATGCCCTGCATGTACTGCCACTATACCGCGGACCGGTCGGTGGACGCCGGGATCCCGAGCGTGAAGCTGTGCGTCGGATGCCACGTCCCGGGGAGCAGCAACCAGCCGCCGGAGAACGCCACCCTGGCCTTCCCGGCGGCCACGAGGAACAAGTTCTGGAACGAGCAGGCGACCAAGCTGGTCGACTACTGGAAGCGCCAGCAGGCGATCCCGTGGGTCCGGATCCACGACCTCCCGGACCACGTGAAGTTCCCGCACTACATGCACGTCAACGCGGGGCTCCAGTGCCAGACCTGCCACGGTCCGGTGCAGACGATGAACAAGGTGTACCAGTTCTCCTCGCTGCGGATGGGGTGGTGCATCGACTGCCACCGCGGCCAGATGCCGATCTCCGCGGCCGAGGAAGCGGCAGTGAAGCGGAACTCTTCGTACGTCAAGCGGCTCGCGTCGCTCAGGGCGGCCGGCAGCGACCTCCGCGGACACGAGGCCAAGTGGCCCAACCAGCGCGCGTCGACCGACTGCGTCGTCTGTCACTACTGAGCGGCGGCCAGGACCTGAACCGAATGATGAAGTCGCAAGCAAATCCAGCCACGAGCCGGTTCCCGCGGCGGAATGCTTCCCAAAGGAGCGAGAATGTCTGACGGAATGAAGAGGCGTGATTTCCTCAAGGTCCTGGGGGTCTCCGGGGCCGGGGTGGCGGCCGCGGGCTGCTCCACCTCCGAGGTGCAGAAGCTGATCCCGTACGTGGTGCCGTCCGAAGACATCGTCCCGGGCGTCCCCACCTGGTACTCCAGCACCTGCCGCGAATGCCCCTCCGGGTGCGGCGTGCACGTCGAGACGCACGAAGGGCGGGTCACCAAGCTGGAAGGGAACCCGGTCCACCCGGTGTCGCGCGGCAACCTGTGCGCGATCGGGCAGGCCTCCGTCCAGGGGCTGTACCACCCGGACCGCTACCAGGGCCCGGCGGTGGTCGAGGCGGGGATCGGCTCCCGCAACCTGACCTGGGACGCCGCCGAGGGGATCCTGGCCGAGCGGATCCAGCGCGCGCGGCAGGCGGGGCGCGCCGGCGGGATCGTGCTCCTCACGGGGAACTACACCGGGACCATGGCCCGGCTGGCCGACGACTTCGTGCGCTCGCTGGGCGGACGCCGGGTGGTGTACGAGCCGCTCGCCAACCAGCCGCGCGGGCTGAACTTCGCGGATACCGACCTGCTGGTCGCCTTCGGCGCCGACTTCCTGGAGACCTGGGGATCGCCCCTGGACTACCAGTGGCAGTTCAAGCAGATGCACGCGTACCGCAACGGGCGCCGCGGCAAGTTCGTGTGGGTCGGGCCGCACCGGCCGCTCACCGGGCTCAACGCCGACCAGTGGATCGCCCCCAAGCCGGGGACCGAGGCGCTGATCGCGCTCGCCCTGTCCAACCCGGGCGAGATCGCGCGCGCCGCGCAGATCACCGGGGTGGAGGAGGCCACGCTCCGCCGCCTGTCGGACGAGTGGACCCGCGCCACGAAGAAGTACGCGCTCGGCCCCGGGCTCGCCGTCACCGGCCGCAACGTCAGCGACCTCCGCGGCGCGGTCGCCCGCCTCAACGGCGGCGCGCCGGCCATGCCGGCCAACCCGACGCGGATGCAGGACATCGTCGCGCTGATCGACCAGATGAAGCGCGGCGAGATCGAGGTGCTGATGGTCGACGCCCCGAACCCGGCCTACTCGCTCCCCAAGGCGCTCGGCTTCGAGGCGGCGTACAAGCGGGTCCCGACCCGGGTCAGCTTCTCGACCTTCCCGGACGAGACCTCGATGCTGGCCACGCTGGTCCTCCCGAACCACCACTACCTGGAGGCGTGGGACGACGACGTCCCGCAGGCCGGCGTGTACAACCTGGTGCAGCCGGCCATGCGTCCGGTGTTCAACACCAAGCAGGTCGGCGACGTGCTCCTGTCGGTGGCGCGGCGGCTCAACCTCCCGGCCGTGGCCGGGGCGGGGAACGCCGGCACCTACTACGACTACCTCCGCCAGGGGTGGGCGGCGATCGCCCCGGGCGTCGAGGGATGGCGCGCCGCGGTCAAGCGCGGCGGCGTGTTCCCGGCGCCGCGTCCGGGCGAGGTCGCGATGGCCGACGGCTTCCTGGGCGTGATGAACGCCGGGGCCGCTGGCGCCGCCGCTGCGCCCGCCCCGGGCACGGCAACGGCCCTGCCCGCGGCTCCGGCCACGGCTACGGCGGCCCCGGTGGCGGCGGCCCCGGTCGCTCCCGCCGCGGCGGTCGCCCCGCAGTACCAGCCGCTCCAGTTCGAGGGCGCGGCGGACGCGAAGTTCCACCTGGTGGTCTACCCGTCGCTCAAGTACCTGGACGGCCGCACCGCCAACCGCCCCTGGCTGCTGGAGCTTCCGGACCCGGTCACCAAGGTGTCGTGGAGCTCGTGGGTGGAGATCCACCCGCGCACCGCGAAGGAGCTGGGCGTGGAGCAGGGCGACATCCTCAAGGTCCACTCCCCGTACGGGTCGGTGGAGGCGCCGGCCTACGTGTACCCGGGCGTGCGCCCGGACACGGTCGCCATCCAGATGGGGCTCGGCCACAAGGCGTTCGGGCGCTTCACCGAGGGGCGCGGCGTCAACCCGATCGACCTGCTGGGCCCCAGCGTCGACCCGACCACGGGCGAGTTCGCCCCGTACGGGATGCGCGTCAGCGTGAGCAAGTCCGCCGGGAAGCCGGGCTTCCCCGAGGGGCTGTTCGAGTACGGCAACCGGCTCCAGGCCGACCGCGAGGTGGCGCAGGCGATCTCCTTCGCCAGCATCACGCAGCGCGACCGGCAGGGGAAGGGGCTGATCCCGGGGCAGGAGGAGCACACAACCCCGATCAAGGACATGGGCGGCTTCGCCCCGGCGCCGACCACCACCGACCCGGCCCAGTACCCGCCCCCGGGGACGCGGTACGGCCAGTACATCGAGGGCGAGACCCGCTGGGCCATGGCGATCGACCTGTCGCGGTGCACCGGCTGCTCCGCCTGCGTGGTCGCCTGCTACGCCGAGAACAACATCCCGGTGGTCGGTCCCACCGAGATCAAGAAGGGGCGCATCCTCAACTGGCTCCGCATCGAGCGCTACTTCGGCGAGACGCGCGACAAGGACGAGGCGCTACGGGACGACGCCACCGACGACGTGCGCTTCCTCCCGATGATGTGCCAGCAGTGCGGCAACGCCCCCTGCGAGCCGGTCTGTCCGGTGTACGCGGCGTACCACACGCCGGACGGCCTCAACGGGCAGGTCTACAACCGCTGCGTGGGGACGCGCTACTGCCAGAACAACTGCCCGTACAAGGTCCGCTACTTCAACTGGTTCACCTACCAGTTCGCCGAGCCGCTGAACTGGCAGCTGAACCCCGACGTGACGGTCCGCGAAAAGGGCGTCATGGAGAAGTGCACCTTCTGCGTGCAGCGCATCCACGAGGTGGAGCGCAACGCCGCCACCGAGCGCCGTCCGGTCCGCGACGGCGAGGTGGTCCCGGCGTGCGTGCAGACCTGCCCGACCGAGGTGTTCGTCTTCGGCAACATCCAGGACCCCAACAGCCTGGTCGCGCGGGCGGCCGCCTCGAACCGGAGCTACCGGGTGCTCGAGGAGCTGAACACCCAGTCGGCGATCGTCTACCTGAAGAAGGTCACGCTGGCCGAGCCCGAGCGGACCGGCAACGAGGTGCCCGCGGGCGCGGGGTACAACCCAACAGGTACGCAGGAGACCCAGTAAGATGGCGACCGTTACCCGTTCCGTCTTCCACCCCTTCGTAAAGGGGTACGATGACGTAAACCGCGACTCGATGCGGCTCCTGACCAAGCCGGGGAAGGGCTACCTTCTCCTGCTCGGGACGGCCATCGGCCTGGTGGGCCTGATGGTGCTCGCGGAGCTGTACCAGATCGCCTTCGGGCTGGGGATGGCGGGCCTCACCAACCCCGTGGGGTGGGGCACCTTCATCACCACCTTCGTGTTCTGGGTCGGCATCGGCCACGCCGGGACGCTGATCTCCGCGATCCTCCTCCTCTTCCGGGCGGCGTGGCGGCAGTCGATCTACCGCTTCGCCGAGGCGATGACGGTGTTCGCGGTGCTCACGGCGGGGCTCTTCCCGATCATCCACATCGGGCGCCCCTGGTTCTTCTACTGGCTCCTCCCGCTCCCCAGCGAGCGGCACATCTGGCCCAACGTGCGCTCGCCGCTGGAGTGGGACGTGTTCGCGGTGACCACGTACCTCACGGTCTCCTCCACCTTCTTCTTCATCGGGCTGATCCCCGACCTGGCGGCGGCCCGCGACGCGGCCACCGTGCCGTGGCGGAAGAAGGCGTACACCATCCTGGCGCTCGGCTGGCGCGGTACGGAGCGCGAGTGGAAGCACTTCACCCGGGCGTACCTGTTCCTGGCGGCGCTCGCCACCCCGCTGGTGCTCTCGGTGCACTCGGTGGTGTCGTGGGACTTCGCGGTGTCGCTGGTGCCGGGGTGGCACACCACCATCTTCGCCCCGTACTTCGTCGCGGGCGCCATCCTTTCGGGCGTGGCGATGGTGGTCACGCTGATGGTCCCGGTGCGGAAGATCTTCCACCTGGAAGCCTACTTCACCGATCTGCACTTCGACCGGCTGGCCAAGCTCCTCCTGCTCACCTCGTGCATCGTGGGCTACGCCTACGCCACGGAGTACTTCATGGCCTGGTACTCCGGCGAGCTGTTCGAGAAGGACGTGTTCTGGGACCGCGTGACGGGCGACTACTGGTGGGCCGGGTGGTCGATGATCACCTTCAACGCCGTCATCCCGCAGCTCCTGTGGATCCCGAAGATCCGGGCGAACCTGAACGCGTTCTTCCTGATCACGATCTTCGTGAACATCGGGATGTGGTACGAGCGCTTCGTCATCATCGTCCCGTCGCTCGCGCACTCGCACGAGCCCTGGATGTTCCTGAACTACCACATGTCGTGGACCGAGGCTTCGATCCTGATGGGGAGCTTCGGGTGGTTCTTCATGTGGTTCCTCCTGTTCCTGCGGTTCCTCCCGGGCCTCTCGATCGCGGAGATCAAGGAAGTCCTGCCGCCGCCGCTCAAGCACCACCACCCGGCAGAGGGGCAGCTGGAGAACTACTACGAGGAGCTTCCTACCGAACACAAGGAAGTCGAGCGCCGATGAGAAAGTCACGTTCCGGGGTCCTGGGCGTCTTCGCCTACCTCGACACCGCAACCGAAGCGATCCGGCGCCTGCGCGAGGCCGGGTACCCGCTGACGGTCTACTCGCCGACGCCGCGCCACGAGCTGGAGGAGGCGCTGGAGGTCACCGAGAGCCCGGTCCGCATCTTCACCCTGGTGGGCGCCTTCACCGGCACCGCCTCCGGCGCGGCGCTGGCGATCTGGACCTCGCTCGACTGGCCGCTGATCGTCGGCGGCAAGGAGATCATCGCGCTCCCGGCCTTCAGCGTGATCATGTTCGAGCTGACGGTGCTCCTCGGCGCGCTGTCCACGGTGGCCGGCCTTTTCCTCAACGCCCGGATCCCGCGGCTCGGGCGGGCGGAAAGCCTTTACCAGCCGTCGTTCTCGGCAGGGAACTTCGGTGTTTTCGCCCACGTCCCCAGGGATCGCTACGACGCGGTTCGCGCGATCATGGCGGAGTGCGGCTCGGAGGAGGTGCTCGTTGAGCAGGCTTGACATGAACCGGACGCGCCGGGCACTCGCCTCCGTGCTCGCCCTGGGCGCCATGACCACGCTGGCCGGGTGCAGCGACTGGGCGGGGTACGACCTCGACATGCTGATGGGGAAGGTGCCCTGGCTCTCCACCATGCGGAAGGGCGTGCAGATCGCCCCGTACGAGAACCCGCGCCTTCCGGCGGTGGGGACGATCCCGGTGGAGAACCCGAACGGGGATGCTCCCCCGGCGTTCACCGCCACGCAGCTCGACTCGGTGGCCGCGGCGCTCCGCAACCCGTACCCGGTGACCCCGCGCTTCCTGGAGCGCGGCGAGCTCCAGTTCCAGCGCAACTGCAGCGTCTGCCACGGGCCGCAGGGCGCGGGGAACGGGCCGGTGGTGGGGCCGCAGAAGTTCCCGTTCGCGCCGGCCATCAACTCTGCGGCGACGGCCGCCCGCTCCGACGGCTACATCTACGGGGTGATCCGCGTGGGCCGCGGGCTGATGCCGTCGTATGGCGAGCGCATGACGGACTCCGACCGGTGGGCGGTGGTCACGTACGTCCGGCACCTGCAGGGACGCTCCGCGACCCCCGCTCCGACCGCGGGGCCCCAGGTCTCGAACGCCGCCCCGGGGACCGCAGTCTCGGGGGCGCTGGACGCGTCGCCGACCACCCGGGCCGGCAGCGACTCGGTCGCCCAGGCGCCGCGCTGATCCGCAAAGGAACACGAGAACGATGGCATCGCACTCTATCATACCGCAGAGAATCCCCTTCCGGACGGCGAGGCCGCTTTCCGGGGCCGCCACCGGCCTCCTCGTCGTGCTGGTCCTGATCGGGATCGGTGCGGCGTTCCTGGCGCGGGGGGGCGAGGATCCCGGCCGGCTCTGGCAGGCGCTCCTGTTCAACTGGCTGTTCTGGTCGTCGCTGGCGATCGGGATGGTGATGCTCGCCGTGGCCGTGCAGACGGTGGAGGCGGAGTGGGCCTGGTCGGTCCGGCGCTTCGCCCTGGGCGGCGCCGCCTTCCTCCCCATCTCCTTCATCCTCCTGTTCGTGGTGTTCGGCGGGTACGAGCACTACTTCCACCACTGGCTGCACCCCGAGGGGGAGCACGCCAGGGTGATCCTCGCCAAGCAGGCCTGGCTGAGCTGGCCGGGGCTGGCGATCCGCGACGTGGTGGCGGTGGCGGTGCTGTACGGGACGGCGCTGGTCTTCACCTACCACTCGCTCCGCCCCGACCTGCACGGCGCCGGGACCGACGACCGGCAGCGCTCGCTGTACCGGCGCTTCACCGGCGGGTGGCGCGGGGCCGCCGAAGAGGCGCGCCGCAGCCGCAAGATCATGCTCGCGCTGGGCCCGATCCTGGGGATCCTGTTCGCGGTGCTGTGGGGGATCGTCGGCGTGGACATGGCGATGAGCGTCGAGCCGGCCTGGTACAGCACCATGTTCCCGGTGGCCTTCTTCGTGGCCTCGTTCGTGTCCGGGATCTACGCCACGGGGCTGGCGGTGGCGTTCTTCCGCTCGCGGCTGGGGCTGGAGGAGTACATCGTCCCCAAGCAGCTGCACGACCTCGGGAAGCTGATGTTCGCCTTCTCGGTGTTCTGGATGTACATCAACTGGTCGCAGTACGTCATCATCTGGTACGGCCAGCTCCCCTTCGAGCAGGTCTGGTTCGCCAAGCGGCTGGTGCACCCGTACAGCGACGTGACCAAGGCGGTGGTGATGCTGGTGTTCGTCCTCCCCTTCTTCGGGCTGGTCACGCGTCCGCCCAAGAAGGTGCCGGCCATCATCGGCTTCTTCGCCGTGCTGGTGCTGATCGGGATCTGGCTGGAGCGCTTCATGCTCGTGGTCCCGTCCCTCGCGGAGCCAACCGGGCACCTCCCACTCGGGATCCCCGAGATCGGGATCGGGCTCGGGTTCCTGGGGCTCTTCCTGGCGGCGTACCTCTGGTTCGTGCGCTCCTTCCCGCTCCTCCCGTCCCCCGCGGCGCTGGCGGCCCGCCCGCCCTCGGTATTCACGGTGCAGACCGCGGGCGTGCACGACCACTGAAGCGTGGTTTCCGCTCGGGAGCGCGACGGGGGGCCTGTTCCGGGCTCCCCGTTCGCGTTTCCCGGAGCGCCCCGCCCGGCGCCGGGGTGAACAACTCGCCGGGATGCGGGTTCTAAGGGCCGGAAGTTCCCCGGGGCGGGATGCCCGGCGCCGTGGCTGGCGCGCGGGTTGCACTGCCGCCGGAGGGTGTGCAGGTCCTCACACGTGGTACGAGCCGCAATGATCCGAAACCGTACGTCGCACGCATGGCGCGCGCTGGGCGCTGCCGTCCTGCTGGGGCTTCTGGGCGCCTGCGCGCCCGCGAAGCCGCCCGCGCCCGCTCCGGCGCCCGAGATGGCTCCCGATCCGGGCGCCACCATCCGCATGGACGGGAAGTACGTGGTGATCGACCTGGACGTGAACCAGCTCCGCTTCATGGACGGGGACCGGGTCCTCTGGTCGGCCCCGGTGGGGACGGGGACCGGCTTCCGCCTGCAGACCCCGGGGCAGAACTGGAAGTTCACCACCCCACAGGGGATCATGCACGTGCAGTTCAAGGAGCTGAACCCGGTCTGGGTGGCCCCGGACTGGTACTTCATCGAGAACAAGCTCCCC
>JAFAYN010000603.1 GCA_019240375.1 Gemmatimonadota bacterium | reverse complement strand
GCCCGCACGCACTTGATGGCTTTCAAGCCCGACTGGCTGCCACCTGTGCCCTGCACAACGTCTGCATCTGGCTCAACCGACAGCTTGGTCGCCCCCATCTGGCCTTCGCCGAGCTGATCGACTGGTGACGATCTCACACCAAGCGTTACAGTCTCGCAGGGCGCCTGTCGGTACATGCTCGTTTAGCCAATAGCGCCAGCGTTGAGCCTCGGTTATTACAGTCCGGTTGAGTACGAGAAGCAACCGGCTTGCATCCCGAATGCTGCTTAAACGAGCTGGATGGGAGCCTCCTGCACTGAGCCGTGCAAACCAGCCAATCCCTGCACCACTCCCGCCCGCAGCCTCCATATCCCCTCACCTCTGCGTGACTTGCACCCTCCCGTCCGTAGTTCCCCAGCCTCGTACCTGAACGGCATCCTCACCTACCCTGCTTGATTTCGGTTTTTGTTCGGAATAACATGTGCGTGGCGTACGGCCGGCCCGTGTTCCACCCCTTCGGCGCCAGGAGCGCGCATGTTCACAGAGGTCCACGCACTCCGCGAGCTGCTGGAGCGGCGCTTTCCCGACGCGGTGCCGGTCACGCACCGGACGGCGGGGGCGCTGGCCACGGGGATCGCGGCGCTGGACCGGATTCTCCCGGGGGGCGGGCTTCCGCGGGGACGGCTGGTGGGGTGGGCGCCGGGCGGGGGCGCCACGGCCGCGCTGCGGGCCGCCTGTCTCGCGGCGCAGGCGCGGGGGGAGCGTACGGCGTGGGTGGACGGGCGGGGGACGGTGTGCGGCGACTCGTGGCGCGGCGAGGCGGCGCTGTTCCGGCCGAACGGCGCGCGGGCGGCGCTGGAGTGCGCGGAGGAGCTGGTGCGCTCGGGCGGGTTCGCGCTGGTGGTGCTGGCGGGCGCGCGGACGCCGGACACGGAGCGGGTGCGCCTGTCACGGGCGGCGCACGAGGGCGGCGGGACCCTGGTGATGGTGGACGGGGGCGGGTTCATGGCGGGGGTGCGCCTCGCTTCCCGCATCCGCCCGGACGGCTTCCGCTGGCGGACGGATCCCTTCGGGGAGCCGGCGGAGGTGGAGTCGGTGACGGTGCGCACCCGGGTGGAGGCGCTGGGGTGGAGCAAGGAGGCGGAGTTTTCCCTTTCCGTGGCGCGGCATGACCTTCGTCTGTCTGTGGAGCCCACGCTGGGTGACCGCCGGGGCGCTGCTCGCTGAACTGGCGGCGCCGCTGCTGGAGGTCGCGCCGCGGGTGGTGGTGGAGGGGAGGGGTGTGATCTGGGCGGACGGGCGCGGCCTCCCCGCCGTCCGGCTCGCCTGGCAACTGCTGGAGCGGCTGGAGTGGCGGAGCGGCGAGGTGCGCGCCGGGGTCGCGGTGGTCCCGGTGGCGGCGGAACTGGCCGCGCGCTCCGGGGAGCCGCCGGTCACGCCCGTGGAGGCGGGGCGCGAGCGGAGCTTCGTCGCCCCCCTGTCGCTGGAGCTGCTGGCGCCGGAGCGACGCCTGCGCGGGCTGCTGCACGGGGTGGGCGTACGTACGTGCGGGGAGCTGGCGGCGCTCCCGCGGGAGGCGGTGGAGGTGCGCTTCGGATCGGAAGGCGTCGCGCTCTGGCGCCTGGCCCGTGCCGACGACCCCCGCCTCCTCTTCGGACCGATCCCCCCGGAGCGGGCGCACGCCGCGGTCGACTTCGTGGAGTACGAGGTGCGCGACGCGGGGCGGCTGGTCTTCACCGCCAACGCGCTGCTGGGGAGCGTGTGCGCCGCGCTGGCGGGGCGGGGGGAGCGGGCGCGCGAGATGACGCTCGCGCTCACCCTGTCGCGCGGGGGCGTGCTGCGGGAGGTGCTCCGCGCCGCCCGGCCCACCGCGGAGCGCGCGGTCTGGCTGCGCCGCGTACAGGACACGCTCGACCGCCTGCGCCTCCCGGACGGGGTGGTGGGCGTCGCCCTGCAGGTGGAGGGTGTGGAGCCCGCCTCGGCTCTCCAGGGCGACATCTTCGACCGGGGGTTCGCCACCGCGGCGCCGGTGGAGGAAGCGGTGTCACGGCTGGTGGACGCGCACGGTCCGGTCTTCGTGGAGCCGGAGGTGGACGCGCACCCGCTGGCCGAGCACCGCACGGTGTGGCAGCCGCGGGAGCCCGCGGAAGCGGTGGAGACCGACACCGCCGTCGCCCTGTCGTCCGTCGAGCCCTGCCTGACGCTGCAGCTCCTCCCCGAGCCTCGCCGGGTGGGAGTGCGGACCCGGCCACGTCGGGACCACGCCGTTCCCGCGCAGTACTACGACCTGCTCAACGGACGGGTGTGGCGGGCGCTGGTGACGGCGGCGGGACCCGAGCGGGTGTCGGGCGGCGGGTGGGAGGATGCCGGCTACGCGCGCGAATACTTCCGCTGCGTGACCGACGCCGGGGTGCTGGTGTGGCTGTTCCGCGATCCAGGCAAGGACGAATGGTACCTGCACGGCTGGTGGGACTGAGCCGCCGATGAGCTACGTCGAGCTTCGCGCACGCAGCGCGTTTTCCTTCGGCGACGGGGTGCTCACGCCCGAGGCGCTGGTACAGGCCGCGAAGGCAAAGGGGTATGCGGCGCTGGCGCTCACCGACGCGGCGGACCTGGGCGGGATCATCCGCTTCGCGCAGGAGGCCGAGCTACAGGAGATCAAGCCGGTCGTCGGGGCGGAGCTCATGGTGGGCGGTTATCCGCTGGCCCTGCTGGCGCGTGACCAGGCTGGGTACCGCAACCTGTCCGCGCTGGTGACCCGGGCGCGGGTCGAGAGCCGGCGCGGGAAGCCGGCGCTCCGCTGGGCCGAGGTGATGGAGCGCGCCGCCCGGCTGCACCTCCTCACCGGCCCGCCCACGGGAGAGCTGGCCACGCTGGTGAGGGCGAAGCGCACGGCGGAGGCGGTCCGGCTGCTGGCGCGCTGGCGCGAGCTGTTCAGTGGCAACCTCGCGGTGGAGGTGCAGATGCACCACGTCTCCACCACGGAAGCGGCGCTGGCCGGGGCGCTGATCGACGTGGCGGAGCGCGCGGGCGTGTCGTGGGTGGCGACCAACGAGCCCCGTTACCTGGACGACAGCGGCCGGCTGGTCCACGACCTGATGACCGCGCTGCGGGCCGGCGTGGACGTGGACACGGCGGCCCGGCGGGGGCTCCTCCTCCCCAACGGAGAATGGCGCCTGAAATCGCCGGTGGAGATGGCGACGCTGTGGCGGGGGCGGGAGGAGGGGATCGAGGAGAGCGCCCGGATCGCGGACGAGTGCGGCTTCGACATCAGGTGGCTCCGCCCTCCTCTTCCGAATCTGGGGCTGCCGTCGGGTGAGAGCGCGGACTCCTACCTCCGGAGGCTGGTCGAAGACGGAGCGCGGGAGCGCTGGGGTGAGAAGATCGGCCCGGAGGAGCGAGATCGAATCAAGAAGGAACTGGACGTCATCCGGGAGCTCGGGTTCGCCGGGTTCTTCCTGGTGATGCGGCAGGCGGTCGATTTCGCCCGGCAGCAGGGGATCATGTGCCAGGGGCGGGGGAGCGCCGCCAACTCGGTGGTGGCGTTCTGCCTGAAGATCACGGCGGTGGATCCGGTAAAACACCACCTCCTCTTCGAGCGCTTCCTTTCCGTGGGGAGGACCGACGGAGAGACGGAGGCGCCGGACATCGACATGGACTTCGAGATGCACCGGCGCGAGGAGGTGCTGAACTTCATCTACCAACGGCACAGCCGCGACCAGGCGGCGATCACCGCGGTCACTCAGGTCTACCACGCCCCCAGCGCGCTGCAGGACATGATGCGCGCCCTGGGCTACCCGGTGGAGCTGGCGTTCAAGCTTTCCAAGCGGATCCATCGCGACAGCCCCACCACCGGCGCCGAGATGGTGGAGAAGGAACTGGGGAAGCGCTTCGGATTGAACACGGAAGACGCACGCGGCCGGGCGCTCCTCCGGGCCATGCGTACGCTGGAGGACGTTCCCCGGATGCGCTCCACCCACCCGGGCGGCTTCGTCCTGTCCTCCGAGCCCCTCGGTGAGTACATGCCCATCGAGCAGACCACCATGGGACGCACCATCCTCCAGTTCGACAAGGACGACCTGGATGCGGTGGTGGTCCCCAAGTTCGACTTCCTGGGGCTGGGCGGCCTCACCGCCGTGCGCCTGTCGTTCGACGCGCTGGAGCAGCGCACAGGCGTAAAGCGGGATCTCTACAGCCTGCCGCAGAACGATAAGAAGACCTTCGAGATGATCCGCCGCGGCGAGACGCTGGGCACCTTCCAGATCGAGAGCCGCGCGCAGATCCAGTCCATCCTCCAGACGCAGCCCGAGAACCTGTACGACCTCGTGGTGCAGGTCGCGCTGGTACGCCCCGGCCCCATCCAGGGCGAGTTCGTCGGGCCCTACACCCGCCGCCGCAGGGGCCTGGAGAAGTGGGACTACGACCACAAGGAACTGGAGCCTATCCTGGAGCGGACCTTCGGCATCCCCATCTTCCAGGAGCAGGCGATGCGGATCGCGATGGACCTGGGGGGATACACCGCAACCGAGGCCGACGAGCTGCGGCGGACGATGGGCCACGTCCGCAAGCAGCCCCGGCTCGCGGCGGAGCTCCAGAAGCTGGGCGAACGGTTCCTGGACAAGGGACTGTCGCGGGACCTGACCGAGCGGCTGCTGAAGCAGATGGCCGGCTTCGGGAACTATGGCTTCCCCGAGTCGCACGCGTGGAGCTTCGCGCTGATCGCCTACGCCACGGCGTGGCTCAAGGCCAACCACCCCGCCGAGTTCCTGTACGGGCTGCTGAACGCCTGGCCGATGGGGTTCTACCCCCTGGCGACGCTGGTGCACGACGCGCGGCGGAGCCACGTGGAGGTACGCGGACCCTGCCTGCGCGACGGGAGCTGGGAAAGCACCCTGGAAGCGACGGGCGACTCAGAAAAACCCGCCGTACGCATCGGGTGGAGGCACATCCACGGGATCGGCAAGCGCGCCCTGGAGCGGCTGCGGGACGCGAGCAGCGACGCCCCCTTCGCCTCGGTGGAGGACGTGGTGCGCCGCGCGAGGCTGAGCCGCGCCGAAGCGCTCCACCTGGCGCGCGCCGGCGCCTTCGAAGCGTTCGAGCCCGGCCGCCGCCGCGCCGCGTGGGAAGCACTGCGCGCCGCGGGCGACACCCTCCCGCTGGCGCCGGCCCGCCACCTCCCTTTCGACGCGCGGGAGCTGGACGGCCCCGAGCTGGTGTTCCTGGACTACCTGGCGACGGGGATCAGCGTCCACGGGCACCCGATGGAGCACCTCCGCCCCAGGCTGTGCGCGGCGGGGATCCGGTCGAGCGCCGACCTGCCGAATCTGGCGAACGGGGCCATCGTGCTGGTGTCGGGGCTGGTGGTGGCGCGGCAGCACCCGCAGACCGCCAAGGGGACGGTGTTCGTGCTGCTGGAGGACGAGTGGGGGTTCGTCAACGTGATCGTCCCCGCCCGCATGTACGAGCGGAACCGCGAGACGGTGAAGTTCTCGCAGTTCCTGATCGTGGAAGGGAAGTTCGAGCGGCAGGGCGCGGTGATGAACGTCGTGGGCAGGGGGTTCCGGGAGCTGCGGCGGCCCTCGATCTCCTACCGCTCGCACGACTTCCACTGACGAAGAACGCCGGAGCAATTCGCTCCGGCGTGCAGTTCGCCGTAAAAGACCGCAGGGAGGTGGGGTTCCTCCGCAGGCGGGGCGTATGTTTGAGCGAAGCGAGTTACGCACCCGCCGGAGCAGGAGCCCCGCCGACCGAAAGCCAGGGTGCCGCGGAAAACGCGCGCTACCCCTCCCGCACCACGCTCACTTCCGGGAGACGCGGCACGTCGCCGTTCTGCCCGGCCGTGTCGGTGACGCTCGGCTGGTTGGCGAGGGCCGCCGCGCTCAGCACCCCGGAAGGCCCCATCGACTCCACCATGCTGCTCGGGATCACCATCATCCCGCCCTTCTGCTTCAGCCCCTCGTACAGGATGTTCATCTGCCGGAGCTGCAGCGCCGTGGGGTTGTTCTCGTAGGCGTGCGCCGCCTTGGCGAAGAGCTGCGCGATCTCCACCTCGGCCTCGCCCAAGATGATGCGCGCCTGCTTCTCGCGCGAGGCCTGCGCCTCCCGCGACATGGCGTCCTGCAGCGAGGTGGGGATCACCACGTCGCGCATCTCCACCGAGTGCACCGTGACCCCCCAGGGCGTGGTGCGCTCGTCGATCACCTGCTGCAGCTCCTTCTCGATCCGCTCCCGCCCGCGCAGCAGTTCCG
This sequence comes from Gemmatimonadota bacterium, assembly GCA_019240375.1. GTDB lineage: Bacteria > Gemmatimonadota > Gemmatimonadetes > Longimicrobiales > Longimicrobiaceae > JAFAYN01. The sequence goes on along the minus strand of JAFAYN010000603.1, from coordinate 7,650 downwards.
CCAGGGAGGTGCGGCCGATGATGTCGCGGAGCCCCGTCTGCGCCGCCCAGCTCACCGCCTGCGTGTAGTCCTGCACCTCCAGCGCCGCCTTTTCCGGGTCGTACACCGTCCAGAAAAGGACCGCGTCCACGTTCACCGGCACCGTGTCGGAGGTCAGCGTCTCCTCGGCGGCGAAGCTGCTGGTGATGGTGCGCTGGTCCACCCAGGCGGGAACCGAGTCGACGAAGGGGATCACCCAGAACGGGCCCGGGCCCTTGAGCCCCACGTAGCGACCGAAGCGCAGCACCACCGCCCGCTCCCACTGCCGCGCGATCTTGGGTGACATGGAGGCGACCACCCCCACCACCGCCCCCACGATGGCCGCCAGCGGGCTCCCGGTCGCGGCGGTGGTGACGACCCCCACCCCCAGCGGGGCGGCCAGGGCGAGCGCGGAAAGGATGTTGGGACGGGCCCCGGCGGAGGGCACCGGGGCGGGGAGGTTGTTCCGGGCGGGAACGATGTCTTTACCTGGCATGGGAAAGCTCCTTTATCCCCGGCGGCTGTCGAGGTGGATGATGACGTCGTCCAGCGAGAACCCCAGCGCCGCGGCCTCCCGGAGGAAGGAGTCCTCCAGGGCGCACAGCTCCAGGTACAATTCCTCCCGGCGCGCGGCCTCGCTGGGGGAGCGCACCGTCGTCCCGTTCCGGGCGTCGGTCTGCAGGACCCCCTGGCGCTCCAGCTCCAGGTAGGCGCCGGCCACCGCGTTGGCGTTCACCCGGAGGTCCACGGCGAGCTGCCGGACGGTGGGGAGACGGTCGCCCGAGGCGAGGACCCCCGCCCCGATGGCGGAGCGGATGGTCCGCACCAGCTGCGTTTCGATGGGAGTGGGATCGGAAGGGTCGATCTGGAACATACGGTCCGGGGTGCGGGGACTCCAGAACGGGTACGCCGCCGCCGCGGTCCTGTCAAGCACTCCGGCGCGGCATCACTCCTCCGGGCGCAGCTCCAGGGTGCGCATCGCCGCCCGGCGGCGCTCCTCCATGGTGGCACCCTCGATGGCGATGAACACCGCCTCGCTCCACCCTTCGTCGATGCCGAAGCCCAGCGCCGCCGCCAGCTCCCGCAGGTACTCGATCTCCAGGCCGCGCCGCTGGATCTGCTCCGCGATCTCCTGGTCTTCCATACGCGCCTCCTCGGCAGGGGGACTTTTCCCGGGAAGAAGCAAGAACGGGGCGCGTGCGCGCCCCGTCCCCTTCCGCCCCCCGCCCGACGGGCCGGATCACCCCCGGCCGTGCATCATCCGCTTCAGCACCGGCGAAATCGCCAGCAGGACCACCCCCGCCACGATCGGGGCGATCATGAAGATGCTGAAGAACGCCTTGAGCGAGGAGAAGTCGCCCATCAGCGCGCTGAGCTGCCCGGCCAGCCAGTTGGCCACGAAGTTGGCCAGGAACCAGACCCCCATCATCATCGCCACCAGGCGCGCGGGCGACAGCTTGCTGACCAGCGACAGCCCCACCGGCGAGAGCGCCAGCTCGCCCCAGGTGTGCATGGTGTAGGCGCCCACCAGCCAGAGCGGGCTCACCAGGACGCCCTGGTCCGCCCGCGCCGCGCCCAGCACCATCAGCCCGAAGCCCAGCCCCAGCAGGATCAGCCCCACCCCCATCTTGGCCGGGGTGTTCGGCTCCTTGCCGCGCCGTCCCAGGTCCACCCAGAGCCGCGCCAGCAGCGGGGCGAAGATCAGGATCGCCAGCGGGTTCACGCTCTGGAACCAGGAAGCCGGGAACTCGAAGCCCGCCAGGGTGCGCGCCGTGTGCCGGTCGGCGAACAGGTTCATGGAGGCGCCGGCCTGCTCGAACGCGGCCCAGAAGAAGATCACGAAGAAGGCGACGATGAAGATCACCGCGATCCGCTGCTTCTCCTCGCGGGTGAGCGGCTCCCGCGCCGCCGCCTTCGCTTCCGCGCTCGTCTGCTCGCGCGGCGACAGCCCGATCCCCGGGAGGTAGCGGTCGCGCCCCCACAGGAACATGATCAGCCCGAGCACCATCCCCACTCCCGCCGCGCCGAAGCCGTAGTGCCACCCCCACTGCGGGCTCTCGCCCAGGTAGCCGCACACCAGCGGCGCCAGGAAGGCGCCCAGGTTCACCCCCATGTAGAAGATGGTGAAGCCCGCGTCGCGCCGGATGTCGTTCTGGCGGTAGAGCTGCCCCACCATGGTCGACACGTTGGGCTTGAAGAAGCCCGTCCCGACGATGATCAGCCCCAGCCCCAGGTAGAACGTCGTCATCCCGGGGATCGCCAGGCAGAAGTGCCCCGCCGCGATGATGGCGCCGCCGATCACCAGCGACCGCCGCGTGCCGATGAAGCGGTCGGCCAGCCACCCCCCGATGATGGGGGTGAGGTACACCAGCGAGGTGTAGTTCCCGTACAGGCGGGACGCGGACGCGTCGCTCCACTTCAGCTCGTTCACCAGGTACAGGACGAGGATGGCGCGCATCCCGTAGTACGAGAAGCGCTCCCACATCTCCACGCCGAAGAGGAGCCAGAGCCCCCTCGGCTGGCGGGTGTCGAGATCGCCCTGGAGCGCGACGTCGCCCTGGACGTCCACGGTGTCGGTGATGGTGGCCAAGGTCACCTGGGGGTGAGGGGTTGAACGAAGGGCCGGCGGCCGTGCGGCCCCGGGTCACTCTGCTACCTCGCCCGGGCCGGGTTTTGTTCCCGGCGCGGCGCGTCCGCACTGCAAATGCTCCTCCAGCAACGCGAAAAGGGGGCGCCGCGGCGCCCCCTTTCCTCCATCCGTTCCCGTCCGGACCCCGGCGTCAGCGCGCCGCCGTCCCCCGCGTCACACGTCCCTCACGTCCGCCATCATCCGCCGGATCGGGATGATCAGCGCGCCGAGGACCGCGGCGGAGGCGAGGAGCGCGATCGTCGTCCAGGTGAAGAGGGCGGGGGTCTGCTCCAGCTTCTCCGGGTCGACCGCGCCACCGACCAGACCGGCGATCAGGTTGCCCACCGACGCGGCGAGGAACCAGATCCCCATCATCTGGCCGACGTACTTGCGCGGCGAGAGCTTGGTCATCGACGACAGGCCGACGGGGCTGAGGGAAAGCTCGCCGAGGGTCTGCAGGAGGTAGCTGATGGTGAGCCACCAGGCCGAGACCTTCACCGCGCCGCCGCTGGCGACGATCATGTTCGCCGCCGGGATCATGACCGCGAAGCCGGCCGCCGCGAGGAGCAGGCCGAGGGTGAACTTGCCGGGGCTCGACAGCTCCATGCCACGCCGCGCCATGGTCACCCACAGGGCGGCGAACATCGGCGCGAACATGATGATGAACAGCGAGTTGATCGACTGGAACCAGAGCGCCGGGACCTCGAAGCCGAAGAAGTTGCGGTTGGTGAAGTCCCGGGCGAAGAGGTTCAGCGACGTCGGGGCCTGCTCGAACGCGCCCCAGAACGCGGCGGCGAAGACGAAGAGCACGAAGATGACCGCGATGCGCTTCTTCTCGTCGCTCGTCAGGTTGCCGGTGATGTAGACGCCGGCGAAGTAGACGACCGCGAGCCCGACGAGCACGTACGTCATGCTCTTGCCGATGGCCTGCGGGTCGAAGGTGACGACGCCGGCGGCGGCGAGGGCGAAGAGGACGGCGATGAGGGCGAGCCCGACGAGGAGCACCAGCTTCCCGGTCCGCTTCTGGCGCGCGTCGACGGCCGGGTTCGGGTGGCGGGACGGCTCCAGGCCCAGGTCGCCGAGCGTCCCCTTGTTGCGGGCGATGAAGGTGAGCAGGCCGAGCAGCATGCCGAAGCCGGCGGCGCCGAAGCCCCAGTGCCAGCCGACCTTCTCGCCCAGGGCGCCGGTGACGATCTGGCCGGCGAAGGCGCCGAGGTTGATCCCCATGTAGAAGATCGAGAACCCGGCGTCGCGGCGGGCGCCGCCCTCGGGGTACAGGTCGCCGACGATGGCGGAGATGTTCGGCTTGAGCAGCCCCGTGCCGAGCACGATCAGCACGAGCCCGAGGAAGAACGGCACCTTGCTCACGGCGAAGCCGGAAAGGCCGATGGAGAAGTGGCCGGCCGTGATCAGCACCGCGCCGAGCATGATGGCGCGCCGCAGCCCGAGGATCCGGTCCGCCACCCACCCGCCGGGGAGCGACGCCAGGTAGACGCAGGCGGCGTAGATCCCGACGATGGCCGACGCCTGGGCCCGCTCGAACCCGAAGCCGCCCTGCGCGAGGGCGGCCGACATGAACAGGATGAGGAGCGGCCGCAGCCCGTAGTACGAGAAGCGCTCCCACATCTCCGTGAAGAAGAGGGTCGCGAGCCCGCGCGGGTGGCCGAAGAACCCGGTGTCCTGGCTCACCTGGGGCGGCGCGTGCGGGTGGGCGCGCCCGGCGACCGCCGTGGCGGACTGGGACGCGAACTCGGTCGTCGGATCTTCAGGCATACCGATTCGGGATGATGCGTGGATGGTCGTGCGCGGGGTGGTTCGCCGGGGACGGCGGTCGCGCGGAACGGAGTGTGACCGGTCGGAATGCGTACATTCTACGCAATTCGTGACCGGAACGCTACCTTCACGCGCGCCGTCGCCCAAAGCGGTGTGGCTTTCACGGCACGCGGAGTCCGGTCGGGCGCGGGGTGTGGCGCCGTGGGAGGGGGCGCCCGATCTTGGTGGGGCCACGCCGCGGGGGCCGACGAGACCGGAACACGGGAAACAAATGCACGATCGCACCGCGGAAGCTCCACCCCTTTCTCCCCTCGCCTCCGGACGGAGCGCCGTCCGCCCCGGCGGCGGGCTGCGGTACATGGCGCTGGGGGCGTTCTGGTTCTCGGTGATGAGCCTCCTGGTGAAGCTGGCGGGGGCGCGGCTCCCCAGCCAGCAGATCGTCCTGGCGCGGGCCGTGTTCACCCTGGCGCTGAGCTGGGGGATGGTGCGGCGCGCGGGGGTGTCCGCCTGGGGGCACGATCGTGCCCGGCTGGTGCTGCGCGGGACCTTCGGGTGCGTGGCGCTGAGCTGCTTCTACTACTCGCTGGTGCACCTCCCCATCGCCGAGGCCACCATCATCCAGTACATGAACCCCGTGTTCACCGCGGTGCTGGCGGGGCTGATCCTGCGGGAGCGGATGGGGCGGCGGGAGATCGCCTGCGTGGGGGTCAGCCTGCTGGGCGTGGCGCTGGTGACCCGTCCGGGATTCCTGTTCGGCGGGGGCGGGCGGCTGGAGCCGGCGTACGTGGGGATCGCGCTGGTGGGGGCGCTGTGCAGCGCGGCGGCGTACACCACCATCCGCACGCTCCGGGGCGAGCACTCGCTGGTGATCGTGTTCTACCTGCCCCTGGTGACGGTGCCGGTCACGGTGCCGCTGGTGGGGCACCTGGCGAAGTGGCCCACGCCGCTGGAGTGGCTGACGCTGCTGGGGATCGGGGTGACCACCCAGGCGGCGCAGGTGTACCTGACGCGGGGGCTGCAGCGGGAGCCTGCGGGGCGGGCGACCGCGGTGGGGTACCTGCAGATCGTTTTCGCGGCTCTATGGGGAGTGGTGTTCTTCGGCGAGTACCCGGACGGGTGGAGCGTGCTGGGAGCTTTGCTGATCGTGGGGAGCACGCTGGTGCTGATGCGTGGGGTTCGGGGTGAGGCGGTGGAGGTGGTGCCGGACGAGTAGTTCTTGTGCTTCGGGGCCGCTCCGGAGCCGGGCCAAACTGCGGCCCGTCTCCTGCGCGGGGCCGGTGAGCCTGCCGATACAGCCGGCAGTCTCCCCGTCCGCGGAGTGAGCCCACGGTACTGCTGTGGTCTCCCTCCGCCAAAGATTTGGGGGTACAGCGGGAACGGCAAACTGCGACACACCAAGCAGTTCAGCCTTCCCCAGAATTCGGGGAAGGTGCCGAGCGCAGCGAGGCGGATGGGGGCGTGCGATGGCAGCCCCCCTCCCCCGGCCCCCCCCCCACAAGGGGGGAGGGGGGAACTACTTGATTTTGTTGCAGTTGAGCCCCTCCCCTGCTTGCGGGGGAGGGGTTTGGGGAGGGGGCCTCTCCATTACACGTAGATCAGAGTCGAACATGATGGATAGATACCTGGAGTTCGCGGCCGAGCTGGCGGTGGCGCGGCGGGCGGCGGCGGAGGCTGCGGAGATCATCGTGCGGCGGACGGGAGCCACGGAGGTGCGCGAAAAGGAGCGCAGCGACCTGGTCACGGCGGCCGACGAAGCCTCGGAGCGGGCGGTGATCGCGCGCATCCGGGCGCACTTCCCGGACGATGCCGTCATCGCCGAGGAGTCCGCGGGCTCGGTGCGCTCCGTCGGGCGGCGATGGATCGTCGACCCGATCGACGGCACCAACAACTTCGTCCATGGGCACCCGTTCACCTGCGTCAGCATCGCCTTCGCCGACGCGGCCGGGCCCACGGTGGCGGTGGTGCACGCGCCGCTCCTGGGCGAGGTGTTCCACGCCGTGCGCGGTGGCGGCGCCTTCGCCAACGACCGCCCAATCCGGGTCTCGGAGGTGGACGATCCCGGCCGCGCGCTGCTTGCTACGGGGTTCCCGTTCAAGCACGGGAAGGGGAAGCTGGACGTCTTCCTGCGCATGGCGTCCGACGTCATCACCGAGGCGCAGGACGTGCGGCGGGCGGGGAGCGCCGCGCTCGACCTGGCGTTCGTGGCCGCGGGGCGGGTGGAAGGGTACTTCGAGATCGGGCTTTCGCCCTGGGACGTGGCTGCGGGGATGCTCCTGGTGACCGAGGCCGGCGGGCGCGTCACCGGGTGGCCGGGGGACGGGCGCGAGCCGCTGGAGAGCGGGCGCGTCCTGGCCAGCAACGGCCGGATCCACGGGTGGCTGGAGGGGGTGGCGGGGCGCTACGCCTCCGCGCTCTGAGGCGGGCGGCATTCCTCGTGCATGTACGGGGGGAGGCGCGCCCGTGGCGGCGCGGACCCCTGCTTCTCCGCCGGAGGTGACAATGACGTCCTTTCAGACGTACCTGCTCGGGTTTATCATTCTGGTGATCGGGCTCGCGGTCGGGGCGTACCTGCTCCACGCGCCCACGCAGTGGATCGTGGTCGGGGTGATCGTGCTGCTCGGGATCGGCGTGCTCTCCGCCACCACGCGGACCAAGCCGCGTGATCCGCAGCAACCGCGCGACCCCAGCAACCGGGATCCGCGCAACCCGTACTGAAGACGGATCGGCGTACCCGCGCAGACAGCCGAGATCGCCCCGCCGTCGCGGGGCGATTCGCTTTTCATACCAAGGAGTGAGACCATGCCCGAAGGAGTTCCTTCGCCCTACGCGATCGAGGTGGTCTGGGAAGGGGAGCGGCGCTACCGCGGCGGCCCGGAGGGGGGGCCGACCCTGACCGTGGACGGGAACCGCGAAGCCGCCCCCAGCCCCGTGGACGCGCTGGTGATCGCCCTGGCGTCGTGCTCCGCCATCGACGTGGTGGACATCCTCGCCAAGCGCCGCACCCCGGTCGCCTCGCTGCGGGTGCGGGTGGAGTTCTCCCGCGCCCCGGAGCCGCCGCGCCGCCTGACCGATGCGCGCCTGGTGTACACCGTCGCCACCGCCTCCGAGCGGAGCCACGTGGAGCGCGCCGTGGAGCTTTCCTTCGACAAGTACTGCTCGGTCGCTGGCTCGCTGGCGCCCGACACGCGCCTCGCCTGGGAGGTGGAGCTGGAGCCCGCGGCGGCGGAGGC
>JAFAYN010000547.1 GCA_019240375.1 Gemmatimonadota bacterium | reverse complement strand
TCTACAACCACCGCGAGCTGCGGGCGTCGCTCGCCCGGCCGTACCCCTTCCGGACGGAGTCGGACTGCGAGGTGATCCTGGCGCTGTACCGGGAGTGGGGGACCGACTTCCTGGACGAGCTGAACGGGATCTTCGCCTTCGTGCTGTACGACGCCGACTGCGACCGCTACGTCGTCGCCCGCGACCACCTGGGGATCGTCCCGCTCTACACCGGGCACGACGAGGACGGCAACCTGTACGTCGCCTCCGAGATGAAGGCGCTGGTCCCGGTCTGCCGCTCGGTGCGCGAGTTCCCGGCGGGGCACGTGCTGGACAGCGAGGTGGGGGAGCCGCGCCCCTACTACCGCCGCCCGTGGCGCGACCACGTCGCGGTGGAGGGCGCCCCCGCCGAGCCGGCCATGATCCGCGAGGCGCTGGAGGGAGCGGTGCGCCGCCAGCTCATGTCCGACGTCCCGTACGGCGTCCTCCTTTCCGGCGGGCTCGACTCGTCCATCATCGCCGCCACCGCGAAGCACTTCGCCGCGCGTCGCATCGAGGACGGGGGGCGGAGCGAGGCGTGGTGGCCGCAGCTCCACTCCTTCGCCATCGGGCTGGAGGGCGCCCCGGACCTGCGCGCCGCCCGCGACGCTGCGGAGCACATCGGCACCGTCCACCACGAGTTCCACTTCACCGTGCAGGAGGGGATCGACGCGCTCTCCGACGTGATCCACCACCTGGAAACGTACGACGTCACCACGGTGCGGGCCGCCACGCCGATGTACCTGATGGCGCGCCGCATCCGGGCGATGGGGATCAAGATGGTGCTTTCCGGCGAGGGGGCGGACGAGATCTTCGGCGGGTACCTGTACTTCCACCGGGCGCCGGACCCGCGCTCGTTCCACGAGGAAACGCTGCGCAAGCTGGACCGGCTGCACCTGTACGACTGCCTGCGCGCCAACAAGGCGATGGCCGCGTGGGGGATCGAGGCGCGCGTCCCCTTCCTGGACCGCGAGTTCCTGGACGTGGCGATGGGGATCGACCCCGCGGCCAAGATGGCGGGTCCCGGCCGGATGGAGAAGCACGTCCTGCGCGAAGCCTTCGCGGACGCGCTCCCGGCCTCTATCGCCTGGCGGCAGAAGGAGCAGTTCTCGGACGGGGTCGGCTACGGCTGGATCGACTCGCTGCGCGTCCACGCCGAGGAGCAGGTGAGCGAGCGCGAGCTGGCCGGGGCGCGCTACCGCTTCCCGTACAACACGCCAACGACCAAAGAGGCGTACTTCTACCGCTCCCTGTTCGCCGAGCACTTCCCGCTGGACTCGTGTGCCGAGTGCGTGCCAGGCGGTCCCTCGGTGGCGTGCAGCACCCCCGAGGCGCTGGCCTGGGACGCCTCGCTTGCGGCGGTGACGGACCCGTCGGGACGGGCGGTGCGCGGGGTGCACGTCAGCGCGTACTGAGTCCAGTCTGCTCAGTCGTCGACCCTTGTTACCGTTTTGGTAACACTTGTGTTGACAGGCTACTGTTTGATCGTTACCATATTGGTAACGAAGCGGATAGTACTCAGGATTCCAAGATGCATATCATCACGAGAAAGGCACTGGTGGATTTCTGGATTCAGCATCCTGACGCCGAGGAGCCGCTGAAGGCGTGGTTCTCTCTGATGAAGGCGGGTCGGTTTAAAGACTCGCACGAGGTCCGCAACCAGTTCGGTTCCGCTGATTTCCTGGGCGGTGGCAAGACCGTGTTCGACATCGGGGGCAACAAATTCCGGCTCGTGGCGGTCATCCTGTACCCGGTGGGGCGTGTCTACGTGAAGCATGTGCTGACACACGCGGACTATGACCGGCTCTGGAAGGCGGGGAAGCTTTAGGCCATCAGCCACTGCCTGATGCCTGCGGGAAACTGGATACGAACCGTGATTGAAGGGAACACATCGATGGCGACTCTTCTCGACTTCACCAAGCCGCACGTTCTCCGTACCGAAGAGGAATACGAGGCGGCAGTTCAGGAAATAGGTGCCCTGCTGGACAGGGCTCCCGAGCCCGGTACGGAGGAGCACGATCTTCTGGAATTCCTGACCGTGCTGGTGCAGGCGTACGACGCCGAGCACTACCCGGACGAGATGTTCGCGACCACTCCGCAGGCCGTCGTCGACTTCGCGCTGGAACAGAGCGGAATGACCCGCGCACAGCTCGCCGAGCCCATGGGTGGGCGGAGCCGTGTGTCCGACTTCTTCAGCGGGAAGCGACCGCTGTCGCGGCAGCAGATCGTCACCCTGCGTGATCTGCTGGGGATCCCGGCGGACCTCCTCCTGTAGCACCCTGTTGGCACCTGTGCCGGGGCGCGGGGAGGGATTAGATTGGTCGCGCATCTGGACCCCATAACAGGAGACCCTACGCGATGGCCGGACCGGAATTCATTTATGTGATGAAGGACCTCCGCAAGGTGGTCCCCCCCAACCGCGAGATCCTCAAGGGGATCTGGCTCTCGTTCTACCCGGGCGCCAAGATCGGCGTCGTGGGCCCCAACGGCTCCGGCAAGTCGTCGCTGCTGCGCATCATGGCGGGTGTCGACAAGGACTTCAACGGCGAGGCGTGGCCCGCCGAGGGGACCCGCATCGGCTACCTTTCGCAGGAGCCGGAGCTGGACCCCGCGCTGGACGTGCGCGGCAACGTGGAGGAGGCGGTCAAGAGCCAGCGCGAGCTGCTGCGCCGCTTCGACGAGATCAACATGAAGTTCGCCGAGCCGATGTCGGACGACGAGATGACGGCCCTCATCGACGAGCAGGCGCGGGTGCAGGACCAGATCGACGCCGGGAACCTGTGGGACCTCGACCGCAAGATCGAGATCGCCATGGACGCGCTCCGCCTCCCCCCGGGCGACGCGCCGGTGGAGA
>JAFAYN010000466.1 GCA_019240375.1 Gemmatimonadota bacterium | reverse complement strand
AACCTGGAGCTGGAAGGGTACGAGGTTCGGGTGGCCGAGGATGGGGCCGAGGGGCTGCGGCAGGCCCGGACGGACGCCCCGGACCTGGTGATCCTCGACCTGATGCTCCCGGAGATGGACGGCTACCGGGTGCTCCGGGCGCTGCGCGAGGATGGCGACGGCGTCCCGGTCCTGATCCTCACCGCCCGCGGCGAGGAGGCGGACAAGGTGCTCGGCTTCCGGCTGGGCGCCGACGACTACGTCACCAAGCCCTTCGGGCTGGCGGAACTGCTCGCGCGCGTGGCGGCGCTCCTCCGCCGGGCAGGCGCCGGGAGGGCCGCGCCGAGGGAGGACGCCGTCGTCCACTTCGGGGCCATCGAGGTGAACCCCGCGGCCCGCTCCGTGCGGCGCTCCGGCGAGGAGGTCCCGCTCACCCCCAAGGAGTTCGACCTCCTGTTCGCGCTGGTGCGGCGGGGTGGGGACGTCGCCTCGCGCCTGGAGCTGCTCGCCGAGGTGTGGGGGCACCGCGCCGCCGTGATGACGCGCACCGTGGACATGCACGTGGCCCAGCTCCGCCGCAAGCTGGAGGAGGACCCCACCGACCCCCGCCACATCGTCACCGTCTGGAAGGCCGGCTACCGCCTGGCCAAGTAGGAGCCCGGCTCCGGTCGTTCGATCCTGGAACGAGCTATGATGAAGCAGCCCTCGAAAATCACCCTGTCGGTCGGGACCGCGGTACTGGTCGCGAGCTGCGGGCGCGGCCAGGTCGGGGGGCCGCACGACATGGGCTCCATGAGGGGGCACGACGCGGGTGCCATGAAGGCGCACGCCAGGGCCGAGGTGGCCTTCCTGTTCCCGGACGGCGACGACCGGGGGTGGTCGAAGCTGCGGAACGGCGTCGATCACAAGATGGCTCCCGACGTTCCCCTGGCGAGCCTCCCCGCCGGGACGCGGGCGCGGCTCATCCACCAGCTCGCGCTGACGGCGGAGGTGATGAAGAAGTACCCGACCGTCTGGGACGCCGAAGCCGCGGGGTACCGCCGCTTCGGATCGTTCAAGGCCGGACTCGGCACGCACTACATCGGTGGGCATCCCATCACCCACGACACGCTGACCGACGACGACGTCCTGCACCCTGCAGGGATCGACTACGACGGCTCGTCGCCCGATTCTCCCATCGTCGGGTTCATGTACACGTACGCCCCGCCGGGGGGAACGGGTCCGGGCTCCCGGGAGCCCGAGGGCTTCGCCGGGCCGAACGACCACTGGCACCATCACCGGAACATCTGCCTCACGCCCGGCTCGAACGGCGCCATGGAAGGGCGCGCCGACGGCCGCCTGACCGAGGCGCAGTGCAGGGCGAGCGGCGGCGGCTTCACCGCCGCGGGGCCGTACGCGGTCCACGTGTGGACCGTTCCGGCGTTCACCAACCCGCTGGGCGTCTTCGCCCACTCCAACCCGGCCGTCACCTGCGCCGACGGCACGTACCACATGGAAGGCCGCACCGCCGGGAATCCCTGCCACAGGTAGGCCGCCCCTCCCACCGACCATAGCCAGACCCTTACAAATCCAGTACCCCCCTGAAACCTCCGCCGCCCCCGCCGACGGTAGCGTGGAAGGTGAAGCGCCGGGCCGGATCGCCGCGGCCCGCGATCAACCTTCCATCCCAGTCGCGGGGGACCCATGGGGCTGTTCACACGCAAGAGCATCACCGAGCTGCAGGAGGAGGCGGGGCGGGGGACGCTGCGCCGCTCGCTGGGGCCGATCAACCTGACCACGCTGGGGATCGGGTCGGTGATCGGGACGGGGATCTTCGTCCTTTCCGGCCCCGCGGCCTCGCAGCACGCCGGCCCCGCGCTGGTGATCTCCATGATCATCGCCGCGGTGGCGTGCGCCTTCGCGGGGCTCTGCTACGCCGAGCTGGCCTCTATGATCCCGGTGGCCGGGAGCGCCTACACCTACGCCTACGCCACCGCCGGCGAGATCTTCGCCTGGATCATCGGGTGGGACCTGATCCTGGAGTACGCGCTGAGCGCGGCCACGGTGGCGGTGGGGTGGTCGGGGTACTTCGTCAGCCTGATGCACGACCTGGGGCTCGACCTCCCCGCGCGGCTCACCGCCGCCCCGGACGTGATGGTGCAGACCCCCGGCGGGATGGTGAGCGGCGTCTTCAACCTCCCCGGCGCCCTGATCGTGCTGGTGGTCGCGGCGCTCCTCACGCTGGGGATCCGCGAGTCGGCCAACACCAACAGCGCGCTGGTGGTGCTCAAGGTGGCCGTGCTGCTGGTGTTCGTCGTCGCGGGGATGGCCTACGTGAAGCGCGACAACCTGACTCCCTTCGTCCCCCCCAACACCGGTGAGTTCGGCGCCTTCGGGTGGAGCGGCGTGCTGCGTGGCGCGGCCATCATGTTCTTCGCCTACGTCGGCTTCGACGCGGTGTCCACCGCCGCGCAGGAGGCGAAGAACCCGCAGCGTGACCTCCCCATCGGGATGCTGGGCTCCTTGGTGATCTGCACCCTGATCTACATCGCCGTGGTGCTGGTGCTGATCGGGATCGTCCCGTACGGCCGCCTGGACGTCGCCGACCCGCTGGCGGTGGGGATCGACGCCACCGGGCTCACCTGGCTCAGCCCCGTCATCAAGGTCAGCGCCCTCTTTGGCCTGTTCAGCACCATGCTGGTGACGCTGCTGGGGCAGACGCGCATCTTCTTCACCATGAGCCGCGACGGGCTCCTCCCCGAGCTGTTCGGGCGGGTGCACCCCCGCTGGCGCACCCCGCACGTCAGCACCGCCATCACCGCCGTGGTGGTGTCGGTCGCGGCGGGCGTGCTCCCCATCGGCGTGCTGGGGCAGCTGGTCAGCATGGGGACGCTGCTCGCCTTCGTGCTGGTGAGCGTCGGCGTCATCATCCTGCGCCGCACCCGCCCCGACCTCCCGCGCCCCTTCCGCACCCCCGGGATGCCCTGGGTCCCCGCCCTGGGCGCGGGGGTCTGCCTCCTCCAGATGGCGGT
>JAFAYN010000425.1 GCA_019240375.1 Gemmatimonadota bacterium | reverse complement strand
GGAGCTTCCGTTGAACAGGGGAGCGTCGTTCGGCCGCCGCACCCACCCGTCCGCGGCCTCGGGACTCGGCAGGAGGATCTGCAACCCCTTGTAGATCCCGAACACGTAGGACAGGCGCTCCAGGGTGTCGCGCGAGAGACGGTCCGTGCCATCCTTCTTCCACTTGAAGTACGTGGAGCGCGACGAGAGCCCGAGCAGCGTCATCTGCTCTTCGACGCTGAGCTTCCAGGCCTCCGCGATCCGGAAGAACGTCCGGAGCGACGCTTGGGCGATCTGGGCCTCGCCCAGGGAGTCCGGTTTGCGTGCGGTCTGAGCCATGTTCCTCCATGGATGAACTGTAAGATCAATATAATCCATATGTGGATCACGGAAAGAGTCCTTGCCTCCTCCACTGGCTGCTGGCGTGGAACACTGGTAAGGCGGAGGGGGAGACCGGCTTAGCCGGCCTCCCCCTCCGTGCGCTCCACGTCCAGACCGCCGTTCTGCTACATCCCCTCGCTCACCAGCGGATCGATCCCCAGCTTCGCGAGCACCAGGTCGGCCGTCTGCAGCGCACCCTCCACCCACCCCTGCGCGTCGGAGTACGCCTCGCCGCAGACGTACACCGGCACCCCCTCCCGCGGCTGCACGATCCCGTGCAGAACCTCCCAGCTCTTCACGCCGATGTTCCAGCTGTTCCAGCCGCCGCCGAACGGGTCGTCGCCCCAGTCGCGGTAGCTGGCTTCCAGCACCTTCGGGGTGAAGGCGAGGCCGTGGATCAGGCCGAGCTGCCGCGCGACCTCGGCCACCATCGGGTCCGGCGCGCGGTAGCGGTGCCAGTCGGTGTCGGTGCTCTCGCCCCGGCGCTCCGCGGCGCCCACGAAGTACTCCGGCTCGCGCAGCTCCTCCACCCCCGGACGCCACCCCACCCCGCGCTTGGCCCGGAAGCCGTCCCAGAAGCCGATGTTGAGCCCGTCGTCGTAGCTCGCCATCAGCATGGCGGGGCCGTTCAGCGCGGGCTCGCCCTCGTCGGTCGGCCAGTAGTACGTCTGCCGTACGGGGAGGTCGGTGACCGTGCGCCCCGCCTCCACCCCGGCCGGGATCCACCAGGGGTAGGCGTAGGTGGTGAAAAGCTTGAAGAGCGGGCGCGGGGTGACGCTCTGCACCAGCCGCTTCACCTCGGGCTCCTGCAGCAGCGGACTGCCGGGGGTGACCAGGTCCAGGGCGCGGCGCGGCATGGCCAGCACCAGGTGCTTCGCGCGGACGGGCTCCGGCTCGCCCTGGAAGTGGAGCGTGACCCCCTCCTCGCCCACCTCGAACCTGGCCAGGTGGTGCCCGTGCTCGATCCGTCCGCCCGCCTTCCGGAACAGCTCGGCGAGCGTCAGGGGGACCTGCTGGAAGCCCTGCTTGAACCCCTTGTACTCGGGCTGGACGCCGAAGTCGGACAGGTACCAGGGGATGGCGTCGGCGGCGTTCCAGTTGCTGAGGGTGGACTGGTAGCCGCCTGCGTCCAGAGAGAGCATGTACGCCTCGCCGCTGATCACGCGCACCAGCACCTGCCAGAAGCCCTGCTCCCAGAGCGGGCGGCCGTCGAAGACGCAGTTGCGGACCATCTCGCGCCGCTCGTACTCGTCCAGCCCCTCCGCCGTGATCCCCGGGACGATCTGCTCGATGGCGTTCAGCACGATCTCGCCGGGGACCTTTCCGTCCTCCAGGAAGTTGAGCCGGTACGGGACGCGGTCGGGCGCGGTCCTGAAGTCCTCCAGCCGCAGGTACGTCCCGCGCAGGTAGGCGATGTTGGCCGGCTTGTCGACCGGGAAGTCGTACGTCTCGATGTGGGCGCCCGCGCCGTTCAGCTTGTGCAGCAGGCGACGGATGCGCGGCTGCACCGCGGGGAGGATCCGCATCCCGCCCAACTCGGCCACCATGTTGTCGATCCCCGGCGGGCGCACGGACAGGAGGCGTCCGCCCACCCGGTCGCTGGCCTCGAACACCGCGACGCTGCGCTCGGGACGGGCCGTGCGCAGCCGCCACCCGGCATACACACCGGAAACTCCCGCACCTACGATCGCGACGTCCAGGACCTCGTCCGGCATGCGTGCCTCCGGGAATCGGTTGGAATGGCCGTACACCACGTCGGAAGGCGCCGGAGCCCCCCCGCGGGAAGGGCTCCGGACGGATCGGTGGAAGTTGCGCGCGGAAACGCAATGTCGCAATACAAACGTGCGGCGGGGTGCGGTGAAGGGCCCGTGAAAGCAGAGGGGGTGGGCCGGAGCCCACCCCCTCTCGTGTATCCACCGCTGTCTCCCGCCGCTACGAAGTGAAATCGTAGGTGAGGAAGGTGTACTCGAACACGCCGCGGACCACGTCGATCTGCGCCGGGGTGTAGGTCGCCGTGTTCCCGGCGCCGTCCCTGGCCGTGATGGAAACGAGCTGCCACTGCCCTCCCGCCGGGATGTCGAGCGCGCAGTAGTGGTCGCCCACCCGGGCCAGGGCCCCGTACGAGGAGTTCCCCTGGCAGGTCGCGGTCGCCCCGGTGGCTACGTTGCGCAGGATGGCCGACGAGCTGGCCACCCCCGTGACATGGTCCACCAGGCTGTACTGGATCCAGAACTTGCCGGAGTCACGCCCGTGGCTCACCACCGTCCGCACCTGCGGCGCGTCGTGGTCGCTCCCCGAGCCGAGCACGTCGAAGCCCCGTCCCGGGACGTTCCCGGCGTCCAGGTCGGCCGAGGTGAAGGTGCGCGTCCCGGCGGTGGTGTTCACCACCAGCTGCTCGACCCGCCACAGCCCCGGGTCCGCTCCCGCGGGAATCTCCAAGGAGCAGAAGAACTCCTTGCGGAAGTCGTTGGTCGCGTCCGATGGGCCGCAGTCGATCCGCATCCCCTGCGGGCTGCGGATCCGCAGCGCGATGGACTTGGCGGCCTCCGAGAGCCCCACCGTGAACTGGAGCTGCTTGGCACTGCTGCTCACGTCCAGGTAGGCGCCGGTGGTCATCACCCGCTTCTGGATCAGCGTCACCTTCACGTTGCTGAGGGGGGCGGGGCGCACCCGCACCGTGGCGCTCCCCGTGACCCCGCCCGTGGCTCCCCCGGGCACCGTGGCCCGGATGGTGGTGGTCCCCTCCGACCACGCCG
The DNA here is from genome assembly GCA_019240375.1 of Gemmatimonadota bacterium. GTDB lineage: Bacteria > Gemmatimonadota > Gemmatimonadetes > Longimicrobiales > Longimicrobiaceae > JAFAYN01. Next base: position 3,225 of record JAFAYN010000425.1, on the reverse strand, counting down.
TCACCATCCCGCTCCGGCTCACCTGTGCGCCGGTGCCGTAGCTGGACGAGGTGCCCCAGGTCACCGACAACCCGGTCATCACGTTCCCCTGCGTGTCGTACGCGACGGCCCTGAACTGCAGGCTGTCGCCGGGGATCATGGACAGGGTGTCGGGGATCACCTTCACCGAGGCCACCACCGGCGGCGGAGTCCGCACCCGCACCGTGGCGGTCGCCGAAACGCCCTCGGAGGTGGCGGTGACCGTCGCCGTCCCCTCCGCCAGCGCCGTGACCAGCCCGCCCACCGTGGAGGTGCCGAACCCGATCACCCGGGCGTCGGAGGTGGTCCAGGTCACCGTGCGCCCGGCGAGGACGTTCCCCTGCGCGTCCTTGGCGGTGGCGAAGAAGGTCCCCTGCCTCCCCACCACCAGCGAGAGCGAGTCGGGGGAAAGGGTCAGCGTGGCGACCGGGGCGGGCGGCGGGACCCGCACCCGCACGCGGGCGCTCGCCGTGATCCCTTCCACCGTCGCGGTGATGGTGGCCGTGCCTTCCGCCAGCCCCGCAACCGTGCCGGTGGGGCCGACCGGCGCGACCGCCGGGTTGGACGTGGTCCAGGTGATCACTCGCCCGGTCAGCAGGTTCCCTTGCGCGTCCAGGGCCAGGGCGTTGAGGTCGGCGCTGGCGCCGGGGAGGAGGTCGAGCGAGTCCGGGCGGACCCGCACCTGCGCCACCGGTACCGGGACGACGCGCACCCTGGCGGTGGCCGTCACCCCCTCCACCGTGGCCGTCACCGTCGCGGTTCCCACCCCCACGGCGGTCACCGAGCCGCCCGCGCCCAGCGTCGCCACGGTGAAGGTGCCGAAGCCGCCCTGCGGGTTGGTGAGGGTCCAGGTGACCTTGCGGCCGGTGAGGACGTTCCCCTGCGCGTCCAGCGCCACCGCGTCGAAGTCGCCCGTGCTCCCCACCGTCAGCACCAGCGAGTCGGGCTGGATGCGCACCCGCGCCGTGGGGACGGCCGGCGGCGGGAGGACGCGTACCTTCGCGGTGGTCGTCACCCCCTCCACCGTGGCGGTGACCGTCGCCGTCCCCTCTCCCACGCCCGTCACCGAGCCGCCGGCGCCGAGCGTCGCGACCTGGGTGCTGGAGGTGGTCCAGGTGACGGCGCGCCCGGTCAGCGTGTTCCCCTGTGCGTCCAGCGCCACCGCGTTGAAGTCGCCCGTGCCGCCGATGTCGAGCACCAGCGAGTCGGGCTGGATGCGCACCTGCGCCACGGGGACGGGGAAGACGCGCACCGTGGCGGTGGCGGTCACCCCCTCCACCGTGGCCCGGACCTGCGTGGTCCCCTTCGCCACGCCGGTCACGGTGCCGCCCGCGCCGACCGTGGCCACCTGCGAGTTCATGCTGATCCAGGTGACCGGCCGGCCGGTGAGGACGTTCCCCTGCGCGTCCGTGGCGACCACGGCGAGGCCGCCCGTGCTCCCCGCCGCGAGCACCAGCGAGTCGGGCTGGACGCGGAGCTGGGCCACGCGCGCGAACGCCGGCCCGAGGACCCGAACCCGGGCGGTGGTGGTGATCCCCTCGACCGTGGCGGTGACCGTGGCGGTCCCCTCCGCCACGCCGGTGACCACCCCGCCCGAGCCCTCGAACGCCGCCACCCCGGCGTCGGAGGTGGTCCAGGTGACCGCGCGCCCGGTGAGGGTGTTCCCCTGCGCGTCCGTGGCGACGGCGAAGAAGGTCCCCTTCGCCCCCGGCGCGAGCACCATCGAATCGGGCTGGAGGCGGAGCGCGGCCACCGGGGCGGGCGGCGGGACCCGCACCCGCACCGTGGCGCTCGCCGCGATCCCCTCCACCGTCGCGGTGATGGTGGCCGTGCCGTCCGTCCGCCCCACCACCGTGCCGTTAGAGCCGACCGTCGCGACGGACGGGTCGGACGAGAGCCAGGCGACCGGGCGTCCGCTCAGCAGGTTCCCCTGCGCATCCAGGGCCAGGGCGTTGAGGTCGGCGCTGGCGCCGGGGAGGAGGTCGAGCGAGTCGGGCCGGACGCGCAGCTGCGCCACCGGCACCGGGACGACGCGCACCGTGGTGGAGGTCGTCGCGCCCTCCACGATCGCGGTCACCACCGCCGTCCCCGGGGCCACGGCGGTCACCGAGCCGCCCACGCCGAGGGTGGCCACGGTGAAGGTGCCGAAGCCACCCTGCGGGTTGGTGAGGGACCAGGTGACCGCGCGCCCGGTCAGGACGTTCCCCTGCGCGTCCAGCGCGACCGCGCTGAAGCTCGCCGTACTCCCCACCACCAGCACCAGCGAGTCGGGCTGGATGCGGACCCGCGCTACGGGGACGACCGGGGGCGGGGTGACCCGTACGGCGGCGGTCGCGGTGACGCCTTCGACCGTGGCTGTGACCCGGGCGGTCCCCTGCGCCACGCCGGTGACGGCGCCGCCCGCGCCGAGCGAGGCCACCCCGGCGTCGGAGGTGGTCCAGGTGACCGCGCGCCCGGTCAAAGCATTCCCCTGCGCGTCGAGCGCCACCGCGGTGAAGCTCCCCGTGCTCCCCTGCGTGAGCACCAGCGAGTCGGGCTGGATGCGCACCGTGGCCACGGGGACCGGGAGGACGCGGACGACCGCCGACGCGGCCACCCCCTCCACCGTCGCCGTCACGGTCGCGGTGCCCGCGGCCACGCCGGTGACCGAGCCGCCGGCGCCGAGCGACGCCACCTGCGCGTCGGAGGTGGTCCAGGCGACCGTGCGCCCGGCGAGGACGTTCCCCTGCGCGTCCAGGGCGACGGCGTGGAGGGTGCCGGTGCTCCCCGTCCCCAGGACGAGCGAGTCGGGCTCGACGCGGACTCGCGCCACGGGGGGGCTGGCCGTCGCCGTCACGGACAGCGAGGTGCCGCCGGGGCCCGTCACCTGGAGCGTCTGCGGCCCCACGGACGGCCCGAGCGTCCACTGCACCTGGGCGTTCCCGGCGGCGTCGGTGCTCACCTGCGACGGGGCGACGCTCCCGCCGCCCGCCAGCACCGAGAAGCCGAGCGTGGCGCCGGCGACGGGCTGGTCGTTCACGTTCAGCATGCGCACCGTCACGGGGCTGGCCAGCGGCTTCCCGGCGATCCCCGCCTGCTGGTCGCCGCCGGCCAGGAGGAGGTGTACGCCCTCCAGGACCTGGGTCCCGGCGACGGTGGGATCCGGCGTGGTGGGTCCCCCGGAGGACTCGCCGCACGAAGTCGCGAACAGGAGTGAGCCCACAACCA
>JAFAYN010000055.1 GCA_019240375.1 Gemmatimonadota bacterium | reverse complement strand
TTCTTCGAGCAGGAGCAGCCGGTCCCGTCGCACCACAACCAGTCGATGCTGCTGGAGGTGGACCCGTCGGTGGACGACGTGACGCTGGCGGCAGCGCTCCCGGCGGTGCTGGAGCACCACGACGCGCTCCGGCTCCGCTTCCGGCGGACCGCGTCTGGATGGGAGGCGTGGCACGCGCCGGAGGTGGGGATCGCGCTGGAGCGGGTGGACCTCGCCGGGCTCCCCGCCGCGGAGCGGGACCGGATACAGGGCGAGGTCGCCGGGGCGCGGCAGGCGAGCCTGGAGCTGGAGCGCGGCCCGGTGGGACGGGCGGTGCTCTTCGACCGGGGGGAGGGGCGGCGGGTGCTGCTGCTGGTGCTTCACCACCTGGTGGTGGACGGCGTCTCCTGGCGGATCCTGCGCGAGGACCTGGAGCGGGCCTGCACGCAGGTGCAGGCCCGCGAGCCGGTCGATCTGGGCCCCAGGGGGACCTCGTTCCGGCAGTGGTCGGAGGTGCTGCGGGAGTACGCCGCGAGCGAGGCGCTGCGCGCGGAAGCGGAGTACTGGCTGGCGCAGGGGGCGGACGGGGTCGCACCGCTCCCTGCGGAGGGCGGCGAGCGGACCGGCGGGATAGACACGGTGTCCGTCCGGCTGGAGCCCGACGAGACGCGCGCACTGTTGCAGGAGGTACCGGCGGCGTACCGGACCCGGATCGACGACGTGCTCCTGTGCGCGCTGGTGGAGGCGGTGTCGGGGTGGACGGGGAGCCCGCGTGTCCGCCTGGCGCTGGAGGGGCACGGGCGCGAGGAGGAGGTGGGGGCGGGAGTCGACCTGACGCGCACCGTCGGCTGGTTCACCAGCGTGTACCCGGTGGTGCTGGACGTCGCGGGCGCCGCCGGCCCGGGCGAGCGGCTCGGGCGGATCAAGGAGCAGCTCCGCGCCGTCCCGCTGCGCGGGATCGGGTACGGGGTGCTCCGTTACCTGTCCCCGGACGCCCTGCTCCGCGCGCGGCTGGCCGCACAGGGCGAGCCGGAGATCGCCTTCAACTACCTGGGTCGCTTCGACCGGGACACCTCCCCGTCCGAGCGGCTCCGCTTCGCGGACGGGGAGCGTGGACGGGAGTGGGCCCCGGAAAACCGCCACCCGTACCCGCTGGAGGTGAGCGGCGGGATCGCGGGCGGGACGCTCCTCCTGAGCTGGACGTACGATGTGGGGCGGCACCGTCGCGCGACCATCGAGCGACTGGCGGCCGCCCACCTGGCGGCGCTGCGCGCCCTGGTCGCGCACTGCCTGGAGGAGGGCGCGGGCGGGTACACCCCGTCCGACTTCCCGCTGGCCGAGCTTACCCGGGCCGAGCTGGACGCGGTGACCGTGGGGCGGCGGGTGGACGACCTGTACCCGCTCACCCCGATGCAGGAGGGGATGCTCTTCCACTCGCTGCACGGCGACGGGGCGCAGGCGTACCAGGTCCAGATCGCCCAGCTCCTGGAGGGTCCCCTGGACGTGGCGCTCCTCCGGCGCGCCTGGGACGAAGTGGTGGCCCGCCACCCGGTCCTGCGGACCTCCTTCGTGTGGGAGGGGGTGCGCCGTCCCCTGCAGCGAGTGGAAGCGGAGGTGCGGGTCCCCTGGACGGTGGAGGAGTGGCCGGGACTGTCCGGGGAGGAGCAGGAGGCGGCGCTGGAGCGGTACCTCGCGGAGGACTCCCGGCGCGGCTTCGCGCTGGGGGAGGCGCCGCTGCTCCGCTTCGCGCTCTTCCGGGTGGCGCCGGACGCGCACTGGCTGGTGTGGAGCCAGCACCACCTCCTCCTGGACGGGTGGGCGAGCGCCCGGGTGGTGGGCGAGGTGATGCGGCTCTACCGCGCCTGGAACGGGGGCGGGACGGCCGTGCTGGAGCGGGTCCGTCCGTACCGGGACTATGTCCGCTGGCTGGGGAGGCAGGACCCGGCCGCCCCGGAGCGCTACTGGCGCGGGGTGCTCGCGGGCTTCGCATCGCCGACCCCGCTCGGGGTGGACCGCGCGGCCGGCCCCGCGGCCGGGGTGCGCTACGCCCGGCGGAGCACGGCGCTCCCGCCGGAGCGGACGCGGCGGGTCGAGGAGGCCGCCCGGCGCGCCGGGGTGACGATCAACGTCGTCCTGCAGGGCGCCTGGAGCGTGCTGCTCTCGCTCTATTCCGGCGAGGACGACGTGGTGTTCGGCACGGTGGTGGCGGGCCGTCCGGCGGAGCTGGAGGGGTCGGGCGAGATGGTCGGCCTCTTCATCAACACCCTCCCCGTGCGGGTGCGCCTCCCCGACGAGGCGCGGCTGAGCCCCTGGCTCGCGGGGGTGCAGCGGTCGCAGGTGGAGGCGCGGGAGCACGAGCATGCCCCGCTGGTGCGGGTGCAGGGGTGGAGCGAGGTGCCGGGTGGGACCCCGCTCTTCGAAAGCCTCCTCGTCTTCGAGAACTTTCCGGCGGTCGCAGGCGGGAGCGACGCCGGGGGGGAGCTGCGGCTGACCCGCGCCCGCTCGGTGGAGTGGCCCACCTACCCGCTCTGCCTCACCGGCGGGCCCGGCTCGGAGCTCCTCCTGGACCTGAGCTACGACGAGAGCCGCTTCGACGCGGCCACCGTCGAGCGGATGCTGGAGCACCTGGTCCACCTCCTCGACCAGGTGGCGTCGGCGGACCCGGGCTTACTCTTGGCGGATCTGTGTCTGGTCGGCGAGGCGGAGCGGCGCCGGGTGGTGGAGGAGTGGAACCGCACGGAGCGGGCGTACCCGCGAGACGCCGGTATCCACGAGCTGTTCGCGGCCCGGGTGGCCCGGACTCCCGACGCCATGGCAGTCGTGTCCGACCAGGAGTCGCTCACCTATGCGGAGCTGGACGCGCGCGCCAATCGGCTCGCCCGTCACCTGTGGGGGAGAGGGGTGGGCCCCGAAACACGTGTGGCGATCTGCGTGGAGCGCGGCCCCGAGATGGCGGTCGCCATCCTGGGCGTGCTCAAGGCCGGCGGCGCGTACGTCCCGCTCGACCCGAATTACCCGGCCGGGCACCTGGCATACCTGCTGGAGGACAGTGGCGCGCGGGTGCTGGTGACGCAGGAGACGCTGTTGGGGATGCTCCCGGAGCATTCCGCGGCGGTGGTGCTCACCCCCCTCCCCCGACCCCTCCCCCACGAGGGGGGAGGGGAGCACTACGGTGCCTCCGATCCTTCAGCCCTCCCCCAGAATTGGGGGGGAGGGGGTCGCAGTCCGAGCCTAAGCGAGGCGGGTGGGGGCGTGCGGGGGCAGGACTCGCGCGAAAGCCAGCCGGCCCTCACCCCCCAGCCCCCTCTCCCAATGCTGGGAGAGGGGGAGAACGTCGATCCCGACACCCTCGCGTACGTGATCTACACCTCCGGCTCCACCGGCACACCCAAGGGCGTCGCCGTCCCCCATCGCGCACTGGTCAACTTCGCGACGGACGTGGCCGAGCGGCTCGGACTCGGCCCGGCGGACCGCTTCCTCCAGTTCGCCTCCCCCGGCTTCGACGTGGTGGTCGAGGAGCTGTTCCCCGCCTGGGTGGCGGGGGCGGCGGTGGTGTTTCCCCCCGGGAACCGGCTCGCCCCCGGGGAGCTGTTGGAGGTGCTGGAGAGGGAGCGCGTCACCGCCCTGGAGCTGCCGACCGCGTACTGGCACGAGTGGGTACACGCGCTGGCGGCCTCCGGGCGGCGCCTCCCCGGGTGCGTCCGCCTGGTGCTGGTGGGCGGAGAGCGGGTCCTCCCGGAGCGGCTGGCGGAGTGGAGCGCGCTAGGGGTGCCGCTGGTGCACGTCTTCGGCCTGACGGAAACGGCGTGCACCTCCGCGGCGCTGCGGCTGGAGGCGGGGGACGACGGCTCGCGCTGGCCCAACCTCCCGGTGGGGACGCCCACGGGGAACGCGCGTACGTACGTGCTCGACCAGTGGCTGCACCCCGCGCCGGTGGGGGTCCCCGGGGAGCTGTGGATCGGCGGGGCGGGGGTGGCGCGCGGCTACCTGGGGCGCCCG
>JAFAYN010000606.1 GCA_019240375.1 Gemmatimonadota bacterium | reverse complement strand
TACGCGCCGATCCTTGAACACGCCCGAACGGCATATCCAGCTCGGCCCGGATTGCCCGTTGTGTTCAGCGAAACGATGTCCGACGTGGAATGTGCCCCTCATTGCGGCGATTCCACCGCGTTCCGTCAGCGTCATTCCGCCGAACTGATCCGGAAGCTGCGATCCAGGGGTCTGATCCAGGCCACCTGCCGGACGAGAGTTGGCTATCTCGGGTGTCCTTCGCACCCCAAACATCTCTTCGTGGCACTCTCGCCCATTCGGGAGTTGCGTAAGGGGACGAAAATCGAGCCGGTGATGGAGCCGCGCACGGTAGGAACCGACGCTGCCACAACCAGGGGATCGGACAGTTTGGCGGTGCCGGTGGACGTATGGGTGGAAGCCATGGTCTATGCGCCATGTCCAGCGGCGGCCGGCTCAGACCGGTGTCGGTCCCCTGATGCCGTAGGTTACAGGTACTTTCTCCGGACTCAGCCCGATGGTACCTACCGGGTCGTTGCACGTCTGATCACATGGCAAACCTGAGCCGCATCTGGATCAAATCCGTTCTTATGCTGAAACGGTGGATGCCGCTCCTGGGCGCGGGACTGATTGCCGCTGCCTGTGAGAGGGCGGAGGGTGTGGATAAGACCACGGGTGGCTTCCCCCCTTTCGACCGGCTGGGAACCGTGCGGCTCGGGATACAGGCCCGGGACCTGGCTCGGGCTCGTCCGGGAGCACATCCAGAAGCGTACCTGGGCTACCGGGAGGTCGTCGCTGGATACCGGGTCGGGTACCTCATCCCCGGAAGCTACTCGGAAGGGCAGGAAGTCCCTGCGGGCGCCCGCCTGACCGGTGTGAGCACGACGAAGTGGTTCGATCGATCGCCCGTGGCGCTGGAAGCGTGGACGAGCGCGGTCCGCACCGCACATCCGGAGCTGAACGTCCCCACCCCACAATGCTTCCGGGTCGTCGGGGCGATCGCTCCGGAAAAGGTGGCGGTCTGGAAGCAGGGACGCACCGGATTTGAGATCAGCTTCTACGGCGCGTACACCGACCGTCACGCGGGCGGCTGGTCATCCTTCCCCGCATCCGTCGGCGCGGAGCTCAGAAGGGAGGACCTGGGTGCGTACCTCATGGGCATGCTGCTGCCGGTCAGGAAGCAGCGAGGGCCTGGACCGCGGCGCGTATCCGAGCCGTGCCCCCGCCCTCCCGCACGGAGCCACGGCGGGTGAAATCTACCCGAAGATGTCCTTGCCGAAATTGTAGCCGCCCTCCCCTCCGCCCTTCCCCTTGGGGCGCTCGGGGCGGGCGCGGCTGAAGGCGCCGCTCTCGGCGCGGGTGATCCTGCGGTGCGCGGCCAGCCCCTCCAGCACCAGCTCGGCCGCGGCCACGTCCATGGCCCGGTCGCCGCTCAGCAGGTCGGCCTCGCGGAGCGCGTCCTCCAGCCCGGGGACGGCGGACAGCCCCTGCCAGCAGGCGTCGGACGAGGCGATGTCGGAGATCTGCAGCACCCCGCCCCGGTCGAAGTAGTCGATGATGGTGTCCAGGTCGTCGGCGTCCCAGAGCTGATCGAACACCTCGCGCGCCGCCGCGGCGATCAGGTCGCGGGCGATGATGGCCGCGCCCTGCATCTCCCCCTCGTACTCCAGCTCCATCTTCCCGGTGATGGAGGGAAGCGCCGCGTACACGTCCGCCACCCGGGGGATCACGCGCGGCTCCCCGTCGGTCAGCGCCCGCCGCTCGGCGTTGGACACCGTGGTCTCCATCACCGTGATCGGCATCCGCTGCGACACGCCGCTCCTGCGGTCGATGCGCTTGTCGTCGCGCGCCAGGAAGGCCACCCGCTCCACCACCTCCGAGATGAAGGGGGGGATCTCGATGGCGTCGCCGTCGCGCCGGACCCACGCCTCCTGCCGGGTGATCTCCATCCCCTCCTCGGCGGTGCGCGGGTAGTGGGTCAGGATCTCGGCGCCGATCCGGTCCTTGAGCGGGGTGATGATCTTGCCGCGGGCAGTGTAGTCCTCGGGGTTGGCGCTGAACACCAGCATCACGTCCAGCGGGAGGCGCACCGGGTACCCCTTGATCTGGATGTCCCCCTCCTGGAGGATGTTGAAGAGCCCCACCTGCACCTTCCCCGACAGGTCCGGCAGCTCGTTCAAGGCGAAGATCCCCCGGTTGGCCCGGGGGAGGAGCCCGAAGTGGATGGTCAGCTCGTCCGACAGGAGGTGCCCGCCACGCGCGGCGCGGATCGGGTCCACGTCGCCGATCAGGTCGGCCACGGTCACGTCCGGGGTGGCGAGCTTTTCCACGTAGCGCCGGTCCCGCCCGATCCAGGCGATCGGGGCGTCGTCCCCCTGCTCCTCCACCAGCTGCCGCCCGTACTTGGAGATCGGCTGGAGCGGATCGTCGTTGATCTCGGAGCCGGCCAGCACCGGGATCTCCGGGTCGAGCAATTCCACGAGTTGCCGGAGGATGCGGCTCTTGGCCTGCCCGCGCAGCCCCAGGAGGATGAAGTTGTGCCGGGCCAGCACCGCGTTCGACAGCGCGGGGACCACCGTGTCCTCGTAGCCCACGATCCCGGGAAAGAGCGCTTCTCCGGCGCGGAGCTTGGCGACCAGGTTCTCGCGCAGCTCCTCCTTGACGGAGCGCGACCGGTATCCGGACGCCCGCAGGGCGCCGAGGGTGGTGGGGCGTTCACTCATGGACCATTCGCGGGGACGGGGAACGGGACTTCAGCGGGCCGGTGACGGGGTGACGCAAGATGAGTGCGAAACCGGCCTCACGGGAGTTCTTCCGGCACCTCGATGACGACCCCCTCCGCGTGGCGCCGCATCCGGGGGAGGATGGCCGGGACCGGGGCGTCGCGCAGCGCTTCCCACAGCTCTTCGAAGGTGGCGAACTCCGCCAGCCGCCGCAGGGTGTGCACCGTGGGCGGGAGGAGCTTGATCTCCCCCGCCTCGAAGCGGTGCACCGCCTCGGCCGGGGCCAGCCAGCGCGCGTCCACCATCTCGGCCTCGTGCACCACGCACTCCGCCTCCGCAGGGACGCGCGCCAAAAAGAAGCGGGTGTCGTAACGGCGCGGCTCCGGCACCGGGGTGATCCAGTGGGCGATGTACAGCACCCCGTCGCCCGTCAGCCGCAGCCCGTGCGTCACCGCCACCTGGCGCAGCTCCACTACCCCGTTGAGCAGCGCGCGCCGGGCCACGTCCAGCCCCTCGATCTCCTCCCCCGGCCCGTCGCCGATCCCGTCCGGTCGCGCCAGCAGGATCCCCGTTTCCTCGAACGCCTCGCGCAGCGCGGCGGCCACGTAGCCGATGGCCTCGTACGGGTCGTCCACCCCCAGCCGCGCCGCCCACTCCTCGGGCGTCGGACCGTCGATCCGCTCGGCCAGCTCCGGGGCGCGGTCCGCCTCGTCCACCGTCCCGCCGGGGAAGACCCAGGCGTCGGCGGCGAAGCCGCTGCGGCGGTGCCGGCGCAGGAGGAGCGCCTCGGGGCCGCCGGGCGCGTCGCGGAGGAGGACCACGGTGGCCGCGGGACGGGGGACCACCGGGATCATCTCCGCCGCCTCCACCTTGTCGGCGAAACCGGGGGGGAGCTCTTCCGCCGGGATCAGGAAGCGGTTGGGGTCGTCCGTGGCGCGGCGCGCGGCGGAGGCGGCGGAGCGTTCGGGCGGCGTGGAATCGGACGGCATCTGCGTGGAAGCTCGGGTTCGGGTCGGTCCCGTACGATACGGCCGGGGGGCGCCGGGGGCAAACGGGTTCCCGTTCGCGCCCCCGGCGGGAGGGGTTCGTCCCACCGTCGGGTCCGTTCGTCCCACGGCGGTATCGCCGGCGCGGCAGCGGCGCCATTCTGGGGCGCGACCGTCCGGAGCGCGGCCGCCGGGGAGCCTTTGGCGCAGAGCAAAGGAGGGACCACTCCGACACGCCACGCCCGGTCGTACCCGTTTCCCCCTTCCACTTCCGTCCGAACCGCACATGAAGGAATCCAGGCGATCCATCCCCCGGCGGCGCGCGCTCGCAGCCCCGCTCCCCCTCCTGGCCGTGGGCGCCCTGCTCGCAGGGTGCTCCGACGGCCGGCTGCCGGACTCTCCCCCGCTCGTCCCGGCCGCCCACCCGGCCGCGAGCGCCGCCCCCGCCACGCCCACCCTGCGCGAGGGGACGTACTGGCGGCGCCCCGACTCGCTCTGGGTGTTCGACAAGACCCCGGAGGTCGGGATCACCGTGGGCCGCCTGGGCGACCCGGCCTCGTACACCCACGCCCAGACGCTCGGGATGCGGCTGATGCGGGTCACCCTCTACTGGGACGCGTACGCCTCCGGCGCCCAGAAGGCCGAGTGGGACCGGCTGGTGGCGAACAAGCCCGCCGGGGTGGAGCTGGTGGCGGTGGTCCACCAGCCGCCCGCCGCGCTCAACAACTACACCAACGAGGGGAGGAACAGCTACGCCGAGTTCGCCACCTTCATGAACGGGGTGGTCCGGGCATATCCGCAGGTGAAGTTCTGGGAGCTGTTCAACGAGGAGGATGTCGGCTTCTACCACAGCCCGGACCCGAACCGGAAGCTGGAGATCTTCGGCTACTCCAGCGGGCTCACCGCCCGGCAGCAGGGGGCGCGGTACGCGGAGATGCTCCGGCAGGTGTACCCGGTGGTGAAGCGCGCCAACCCCGACGCCTGGGTGCTGGTCGGCGGCCTCGCCGGGCGGTGGGACTTCATCCGCGGGATCTACGACGGCGGCGGGAGGGACTTCTTCGACTTCATGGCGATCCACACCTACGGGGTGGAGGCGACTCCCGCCATGTCCCTCAAGGGACGCGACGTCGCCGCCCTGATGGCGGAGGCCGGCGTGTGCGGCCCCGGGTGCACGGACGCCGGCCGCCCGCTCTGGAGCACCGAGTGGGGGATGGAGCCGGGGGCGCTGTACGGGGCGTGGGGAGGGAAGGTGCCGCACGAGTACGACGGCCAGCCGGACGGCCCCTCGTACGACGACCACCACAACTCGTGGTGGAGGGAGGCCCTGGACGTCGACGCCCGGGAGCCGATCTACCACAAGATCATCGGGCACGGCCTGGACGCCGCGAGCGACTCGTACCTCCAGGAGATCGACGCGCGGGCCATCTGGCCGGACGGGAAGACCGTGGCGCAGGGCTCCGCCTTCAACGTGTACGACTTCGGCTTCGGCCTGCTCCGCAACCACCTGCTGGAGTCGGGGGTCACCGACCCGGCCCGGCTGAAGCGGCCCGCGTACGACAACCTGGTGGCGTGGGACTTCAACGCCACCGTCCGCGGCCACCCGCGCCGCGCCGTGGCGGTGACGGTCGCGGGGAACGGCCGCTGGCCACTCGGCTACCCCTTCACCCGGAACGCCGACGGGACGGTGACCATCCAGGGCGTTTCCGTAGACAACCTTGTCCCGACCGCCGTCCCCATGACCGACCTGTCCCCCGTCACCGGGAGCACGCTGGACGGTGATCCGGTGATCAGCTTCACCCTCCGGAACTCCGGCGCCATCGATCCCGGCACCTTCCAGCTGACGGTGGACGGGGCGGACTGGCGCGCCAACGCCGCGCCGCCCACCCTGACGGACGGGGGGAAGACGCTCAGCTTCTGGAGCAACGTGGTGAACCTTCCCCGGGGGCGGAGCTTCACGCTGCGGGCCCGGGTGTGCGGGGCGGGCGGGTGCAGCGAAACCTGGGGGACGTAC
>JAFAYN010000450.1 GCA_019240375.1 Gemmatimonadota bacterium | reverse complement strand
GCGTCCTGGAGGAGCGGGCGCGGCTCCTGGCCCGCCCCGAGGCGGCGCCCCCGCGCGGCGACGAGCTGGAGGCGGTGACCTTCGAGCTGGGTGGGGAGCGGTACGCCATCGAGTCGAGCTACCTGCTGGCCGTCGTCCGGCTGGTGCGCCCGACGCTCCTCCCCGGCGCCGACCCCACCACCTACGGGGTGATCGCCTGGCGGGGGGAGCTGCTCCTGATCCGCGACTACCGGTCGCTCCTGGGGCTCCCCGTCCTCCCGCGGGACGACCCGGGGTTCGTGCTGGTGGCGGGGGAGGACCGCCCCGCGTTCGGGATCCTGGCCGACGCGGTGGGGGAGTTCGTCCGCATCCCGCTCTCCGACGTGCACGCCCTGTCGGGCGCGGAAACGGTGGGGCGCGGCTTCGTGCGGGGGGTGACGGGCGGCGCGGTGGTGGTGCTCGACGCGATCGAGCTGTGGAACCTACATGGATAAGGAGACGCCCGTGGAGTGGACCGTGAGCCGCCGGATCATACTGGGCTACGCACTGGCTCTGACGCTGCTGGCGATCGTCGCGGGGCTGGGGATCTTCGCCCTCCGCAACGTGTCCCAGGCCTACCAGACGGCTCTCAACCAGCAGCGCGGCCACGAGATTCCCTCGTACCAGGCGGAGACCGCGTTCCAGGAGGCGAATCTGGACTTCCTCCGCTACCTCCTCCAGCCGCAGGACCGCTGGCTCGTCGGCCGGGACTCCAGCGTTCGCGAGGCGCGCCGGCTCCTTGCCCGTGCCCGACGCTCGTCCGTGGACCCGGGGAGCTGGGACGAGGCGGCCGACCTCCTGGATCGGTGGGACCGCGACACTCAGGTCGCCTTGGAGGCGCTGCGGGCCGGACGCCGCGACGAGGCGCTGCGCATCCGAGACGAGCGGGTGGTCCCCGTCCGCGAGCGACTGTACGCGGCCATCGATCGGGGGCTGAACAGGGAGCGGACGGCGACGGAGGACGTCGTCCAGGACGCGGACGGTCTGTCAGGGTGGATGGAGAGGCTGATCTGGGGCGGGGCGGCGATCGCGCTCCTCCTGGGGATCGCGTCCGCCCTGCGCCTGAACCGGGCGGTCAGCCGACCGCTGCGCGAGACCACCAGCGTGCTGGCGTCCAGCGCCAGCGAGATCCTGGCAGCCACCCGGCAGCAGGCCTCCGGCGCGAGCCAGGCCATGGCGGCGGTCGCGGAAACCGCCGCCACGGTGGACGAGGTGGCGCAGACCGCCGAGCAGGCGGCGCAGCGCGCCCGCGCCGTGGCCGAGTCGTCGCAGCGGACCGCGGAGATCGGCAAGACCGGGCGGCGCGCGGTGGAGGAGTCCACCCACGCGATGACCGTGGTGCAGGGGCAGGTGGAGTCGATCGCCACGCGCATCCTGGCCCTCGCCGAGCAGGCGCAGGCCATCGGCGAGATCATCGCCACAGTGGACGACATTTCTGGCCAGACCAACCTGCTCGCCCTGAACGCCGCCATCGAGGCGTCGCGCGCCGGCGAGTACGGGCGCGGCTTCGCGGTGGTGGCGTCCGAGATCCGCAGCCTGGCCGAGCAGTCGCGCGGCGCCACGGTGCAGGTGCGGCAGATCCTGGGCGAGATCCAGCGCGCCACCGCCGCAGCGGTGATGACCACAGAGGAGGGGACCAAGCAGGCGGCGACCGGGGTGCGCCAGGTGGCAGAAGCGGGCGACACCATCCGCCTCCTCGCCGAAACGGCCGGGGAGGTCGCGCAGGCGGCCACGCAGATCGTGGCCTCGGTGGGGCAGCAGGCGGCCGGGATGCACCAGATCCGGCAGGCGATGCACGACATCCAGTCGGCCACGCAGCAGAACCTGTCGGCCACCCAGCAGACGGAGCGGGCCGCGCAGGAGCTGAGCCGGATGGGCGAATCGCTCCTGGACCTGGTGGGAGCGGGGCGGGGGACGGCCGCGGGATGAAGCGCGGCTCCCTGGCCGCCCGGCTCGTGGCGGCCTTCCTGGAGGACCTGGACGAGCAGGTGCGCTCCATGGACGACGCCCTCCTGGCGCTGGAGGCCGACCCGTCTCACGGCGAGTCGCTGCGCGCCCTGTTCCGGGCGGCGCACACCCTGAAGGGGGCCGCCCGCGCCGCCGGCCTCCCGCGGGTGGAGGAGGCGTGCCACGCGCTGGAGTCGCGGCTGGCGGAGGTGCAGGCCGGCGCGGTCGCGCTGGGGGCGGATGCGTTCCGCTCGCTCTTCTCCGCGGTGGACGCGCTGCGCGAGGCGGGCGTTCGGATCCGCGCCGGGGAAGCGCTGGACGACGCGGCCATCGCCCGCCTCCCGGAGCTGCTGCGCGAGCACGGCCTCGCCTTCGCGCCCGCCGCCGCGCTCGCGCCGCTCCCGGAAGCGCCCGAGCCGGAGCCGCCGCCCGCGGAGGCGCCGCCCGCCGAGCGGGCGGAGGGGCGCGTCCGGGTGGAGACGGAAAAGCTGGACGACCTCCTGGCCTCCGCGGGGCAGCTGGTGATCGCCCGGGGGCGCGTCGTGGACCGGGCGGAGGAGGCACGCTCCTTCGGGGAGCTGTGCGCCCGGCTGGAAGGGCGGCACCGGCGGGCCGCGCGGGTCGCGCGCGCGGCGCTGGAGCGGGCGGGGGCCGCTCCCGAGGCGGCGCAGGCCTTCGCCGCGCTGGAGGAAGAGCTGCGCGGGATCGTCCGCGAGGCCGCGCGGCTGGCCTCGGCCGCCACGCTGGACGCGCGCGCTCTCTCGCAGGTCACGGACGAGGTGACCGGGCGCGTGCACCGCCTGCGCCTGCGCCCCTTCCGCGACGCGTGCGAGGCGCTCCCGCGGGCGGTGCGCGACGTGGCCGACGCGGCGGGGAAGGAGGCGCGGCTGACCGTTTCCGGCGGCGAGGTGGAGGCGGACCGCGTGGTGATAGACGGACTGCGCGAAGCACTCCTCCACCTGGTCGCCAACGCCGTGGACCACGGGATCGAGCCCCCGGACGAGCGCGCGCGGCGGGGGAAGCCGCGCGCCGGGACCCTGGCCGTGACCGCCGCCGTGCGCGGCGGGCGGATGGTGGTGACGGTGGCCGACGACGGCCGGGGGGTGGACCTGGAGGCGGTCCGCGAGGCGCTGCGCCGCCGCGGCCGTCCCGTCCCCGAAGACGAGCGGGAGCTGGTCCGCGCCCTCTTCAGCGGTGGGCTCTCCACGCGGGAGCAGGTCACCCGCATCTCGGGGCGGGGGGTGGGGCTGGACGCGGTACGGGCGGCGATGGAGCGGATCCGCGGGACGGCCGAGCTGACCTGGCGGCCGGGGGAGGGGACCACCTTCACCCTGGAGTCGCCGCTGACGCTCGCCACCCTGCGCGTGCTGGTGGTGCGCGTGGGAGACCACCTGCTTGCGCTCCCCACCGGCGCGGTGGAGTCGCTGGCGCGCGTCCGCCCGGAGGCGGTCCTCCGCGCCGAGGGACGCGACCTGGTGACGCTGGGTGGGGAGCCGGTCCCCCTGGTCCCGCTCGCCCGCGTCCTGGGACCGCCGGTGCGGGAGGCGCCCGCGCAGGGGAGCTTCGTGGCCGCGGTGCTCCGGGCCGGCGGGCGCCGCCTGGCCGCGGTGATCGACGCGCCGCTGGTGGAAAAGGAGGTCGTGATCCGCCCCATCGAGCGCCGCGAGGGGCCGCTCCCCCACCTGTCCGGAGCCGCCATCCTGAGCTCCGGCGACGTGGCGCTGGTGCTCGATCCCGCGACGGTGGTGGAGGCGGGGAGCACGCTGGCGGGGGGCGCCCCGCTCGCGCTGGCCGAGTCTGGGCCTGCGGCCTCCGTGCGGCTGCGGGTGCTGGTGGTGGACGATTCCATCACCACGCGCACGCTGGAGCAGAGCACGCTGGAGGCGGCGGGGTACGAGGTGGCCGTCGCCGTCGACGGCGCCGAGGGGTGGCGGCGGGTGCAGGAGGGCGGGTTCGACCTGGTGATCAGCGACGTGGAGATGCCGAACCTGGGCGGGTTCCAGCTCTGCGAGACGATCCGCGCTTCGCAGCGGTTCACCAACCTCCCCGTGATCCTGGTCACCTCGCTGGACGCGCCGGAGCACCGGGCGCGGGGGATGGAAGCGGGGGCGGACGCCTACATCGGGAAGTCCGGCTTCGACCAGCAGGGGCTGCTGGAAACGGTGCGGCAGCTCATCGGGTAGCGGGATGACCATCCGGGTGCTGGTGGCGGACGATTCGGCGGCGCAGCGGGCCCTCCTGGTCGCGATGCTGGAAAGCGACCCCGGGATCCGCGTGGTGGGCGAGGCGGCCAGCGGGAGCGAGGCGGTGGAGATGGCGCTACACCTCCGCCCCGACCTGGTCACCATGGACATCCACATGCCCGTGCTGGACGGCTTCGAGGCCACCCGCGAGATCATGGCCCGCGCCCCGGTCCCCATCGTGATCGTCTCGTCCAGCGTGCGCCGCGACGACATCGCGCACTCGTTGCGCGCCATCGAGGTGGGGGCGCTGACGGCCGTCGCCAGGCCGGACGGCCCGGATTCCCCCCGCTTCGAGGAAGACCGCGCCCAGCTGGTGGCGACGGTCCGCGCCATGGCCGACGTCAAGGTGGTGCGCCGCTGGAACCGGGCCGCCGAGCCGCCGGCGCTCCGGTTCCCCGCGCCCGGACCGCCGCTCCGCTCCGTCGTGCGCCTGGTGGCGGTCGCCGCTTCCACCGGCGGTCCGCTGGCGCTGCAGAAGATCCTTTCCGGGCTTCCCGCCACCTTTCCCGTTCCCGTCCTGATCGTCCAGCACCTGTCCCGCGGCTTCGTCGCGGTGCTCGCCGAGTGGCTGAACTCGTCAGCGCACCTGCGGGTCCGCGTGGCGGAGGCCGGGGAGCACCTGGCTGCCGGGACGGTGTACCTGGCCCCCGACGACCGGCACCTGGGCGTTTCCTCCGCGGGGACGGTGGTCCTGGACGATTCCGTCCCGGTGGAGGGGTTCCGCCCCTCCGCCTCGCACCTGTTCGCGTCCGCCGCGCGCGCCTACGGAGACGGGCTGGTGGCGCTGGTCCTCACCGGGATGGGGCGGGACGGGGTGCGCGGTCTCCAGGAAGCGAGCCGGGCGGGGGCGCGCGTCCTGGCCCAGGACGAGGCCAGCTCCGTGATCTACGGGATGCCGGGGGAGGCGGTGCGCGCCGGGGTGGTGGAGGAGGTGCTCCCGGTGGAAAGGATCGCCGCGCGCCTGGTGGAGATGGCGGGTGGAGCGTAGCGCCCCGTCCGGGTGTCGGGACGGGCGGGGGCGCGTTATCTTGCCCCATCCGCGGGGCTCCCGTCCTCCGTCCCGCGCCGCCACGCCGTTCCCCGAAACCCCGAGCCGCAGCCTCCCGTGAGCCGAACCCCGTCCCCCGTAGTCGACCGCGCGCGCCCCGCCGACCCGGCCGTCCTCCCGCACGAGGACCGGCTCCCGCGCCGGCTGGGCGTGTGGAGCGCCATCGCCGTGCTGGTGGGCTCCACCATCGGGAGCGGGATCTTCCGCGTCCCCAGCACCGTGGCCGCCGACGTGGGCACGGTGGGCGCCATCGGGATGCTCTGGGTGCTGGGCGCGGTGGTGGCGCTGTTCGGGGCGCTGACGCTGGCCGAGCTGGCGGCGCTCTTCCCGCGCTCGGGAGGGATCTACGTCTTCCTGCGCGAGGCGTACGGGCCGCTCCCCGCCTTCCTGTTCGGGTGGACGGAGCTGCTGGTGATCCGCCCCTCGGCGCTGGGCGCCATCGCCATGCTCTTCGCCGAGTACGTGCAGGAGTTCGTCCCGCTCACCGACGGACAGGTCCGGATGGTCGCCGCCGCGGCGATCTTCTTCCTGGCCGCCGCCAACATCCGCTCGGTGCGCTGGGGCGCCGCGGTGCAGAACGCATCCACCGCGGCCAAGTCGCTCGCCCTGGTGGGGCTGGCGGTGCTCGCCTTCGTCCTGGGGCACCCGGGGTCCGGGGCGCTGGCCGGGCCGATCGGCTTCCAGCCGCTGAGCTGGGGCGGGTTCGGGGTGGCGCTGATCGCGGTGATGTGGGCGTACGACGGGTGGGCCGACCTGACCTTCATGGCCGGCGAGGTGCGGGACCCCTCGCGCACCCTGCCG
>JAFAYN010000440.1 GCA_019240375.1 Gemmatimonadota bacterium | reverse complement strand
CGGCGTCGCCGCATCGGAGCTGGTGCTGTCTTCGCGCGCCTCGGCCCGGGTCTTCTACGACATGGACACCCCGGTCACGCTGGAAGCGCTGCGCCGCGGGGAAACGGTGCCGTACCTCCCGCCGTGGGGGCTGGGCGACTTCGACCTGGTGCTCAGCTTCACGGGCGGGCGCTCGCTGGACGAGCTGCGCACCCGGCTGGGCGCCCGCCGCGCGCGCCCGCTGTACGGGAGCGTGGACCCGGCGGTGCACCGCCCCGTCGTGCCGCGCGAGCTGTTCCGCGCCGACCTGTCGTACCTGGGGACCTACGCCGCCGACCGCCAGGCCGCGCTCCAGGCGCTCTTCATCGACGCCGCGCGCGAGCGGCCGGAGCAGCGCTTCGTCATCGGCGGGGCGCTGTACCCGCACGACTTCCCCTGGACCGACAACATCCACTTCGTCCGCCACCTCCCGCCGGGCGACCACCCCGCGTTCTACGCCTCATCGCGCCTCACCCTGAACGTCACCCGCGCGGCCATGGCGCAGAGCGGGTACTGCCCTTCGGGGCGGCTGTTCGAGGCAGCGGCGTGCGGGACCCCGCTCCTCAGCGACTGGTGGGAAGGGCTCGACGAGTTCTTCGTCCCCGGCGAGGAGATCCTGGTGGCGCGCGGTACGGACGACGCCCTGCGCGCGCTGGACCTGGCGCCCGCGGAGCTGGAGCGGATCGCGCGGGCGGCGCGGGAGCGCACCCTGGCCGAGCACACCTCCGAGCGGCGCGCGCGGGAGCTGGAGGAGCTGCTGGAGGGCGCGGGCGGCGCGGAGTTCGAGGACGGCGCGGAGTGGGAGTCAGAGGGCACACTCTCGATGGAGGTCTGAGCCGATGTGGGGGATCGTCCCGGCGGCGGGGGCGGGGACGCGCATCCAGCCCCTCGCCTTTTCCAAGGAGCTCCTCCCCGTGGGAAGCCGGCTGGAGGAGGGGGTGGAGCGGCCGCGCGCCGTCAGCGAGTACCTGGTGGAGCGGATGCTCCGGGCGGGGGCCGACAAGGTGTGCTTCGTCATCTCGCCGGGGAAGTCGGACATCCTGGGGTACTACGGCGGGGAGATCGGGGCGGCCCGGATCTGCTACGTGGTGCAGCCGAAGCCGGCCGGGCTGTGCGACTCCATCTTCCGCGCCCTCCCGCTGATCGCGCCGGACGAGCCGGTGGTGGTGGGGCTCCCGGACACCATCTGGTTCCCGGAGGACGGGCTGTGCGCCCTCCCCGACGGCGTCCTTTCCTTCCTCCTCTTCCCGGTGGAGCGGCCGGAGTTCTTCGACGCGGTGGTGATGGACGGCGACGACCGCGTGCGGGAGATCCAGGTCAAGCAGCCGGGGGCGGAGTCGAAGTGGATCTGGGGCGCCTTCAAGCTGACCGGCGCCATCCTGGCCGATCTGCACGGGCTGTGGCAGGAGCGCGGCCGGCGCGACGAGTACATCGGCACCCTGGTCAACGCCTGGATCGCGCGGGGCGGGGAGGCGCGCGGGGTACGCGCCGGCGAGGCGTACGTGGACGTGGGGACGCTGCACGGCTACCGTGAGGCGATCCACGTGCTGGAGGAAAGGCCGCTGGACGGGGTGGAGGTCCTCCCCGCCGGGGTGGCGACAACCTGAGTCAAGGAGGGAGAGGGGTGATCTCGACAGCGGCCATGCAGAACGACCTGTCCATCGACCAGATCCGCGACCGGGTGCGGGAGCTGCGCCCCTGGTTCCACAACCTGGACCTGCGCGGGGTGCGGACCGCCCCGGACCACTTCCTGGGCGACTACCCGTCGATGAAGTGGCGCAACTTCGCGCACGTGATCCCGGAGGACATGACCGGGAAGACGGTGCTCGACATCGGGTGCAACGCCGGCTTCTACTCGATGGAGATGAAGCGCCGCGGCGCCGACCGCGTGGTGGGGATCGACAGCGAGGAATTGTACCTGGCGCAGGCCCGCTTCGCCGCCGAGGTGAACGGGTACGACATCGAGTACCGCAACCTGTCCGTGTACGACGTGGCCGAGCTGGGGGAGAAGTTCGACTTCGTCATCTTCATGGGGGTGCTCTACCACCTGCGCCACCCGCTCCTCGCCCTCGACCTGCTGCGCGAACACGTGGTGGGCGACCTGCTCCTCTTCCAGAGCATGCAGCGGGGGAGCCAGGAGGTGGACGAGCTGCAGCCGGACTACCCGTTCGCCGAGGAGGAGATCTTCGAGCGCCCCGGGTACCCCAAGATGTACTTCGTGGAGCAGCGCTACTCGCAGGACCCCACCAACTGGTGGGTCCCCAACCTGGCCTGCTCCCGAGCGATGCTGCGCAGCGCGGGGTTCGAGGTGCTGGAGCAGCCGGAGCCGGAGGTGTACCTGTGCCGCGCCGCGGCGATCCCGGACGAGCTTCCGCGCGCCGTATACCCGCCCCGGGGGAGGTAGCCCGGTACCGAAGCAGTCGCACGCGAAGGAGCGGGCCCTCGCGCCGGACGCGGGGGCCCGCTCCCCGCCGACTTCGCCGCGGCTGTTCCCGGCAGGCGTGTGGTGCGGCCGCGCGGCCGCACCACTGGTGCAGCCGGCGCCGGGCGCGCAGATTGTACCCGCCCGCGCTTTCCCTCCCGTATCGTCCCGTACTTCCCGAGAACCGATGAGGCGTCTCGCTCTCCTGTTGTGCGGAGCGCTGCTCTCGGCCGGCTGTTCCGACCTGCTCGGCCCCCCCGACACGGATTCGGCCCCCTCCGTCGAGCAGCAGCTCCGCTACCCCGTCGTCCCCCTCCCGGCCAGCCTGCGCACCGGCTCGGGCGCCTTCCCGCTGAACCCGGGCACCCGGATCGTCCTGTCCGACCCGTCCAACGCCGAGCTGCGCACCGTCGCCGGGTTCCTGGCCGGGCCGCTGCGCGCGGCCTCGGGGCTCCCGCTCCCGGTCTCCGCCGAGGCGGCGCGCGACGAGGAGGACAACGCCATCGTCCTGCGTCTGGGCAAGGTCACGCCGGGAACCAGCGAGGAGCGGTACCGGCTGCTCGTCACCGACCGCGGCGCGGAGCTCACCGCGGTGGCGCCGGTGGGGATCTTCCGCGGGGTGCAGACGATCCGGCAGCTCCTCCCCGAGGCGCTGGAGCAGACCATGCGCGCGCGGAGCCCCTGGGCGACCGGACCGGTCATGGCCGCCGCGGCTCCGTCCGACTGGACCCTTCCCGCGGTGGAGATCCGCGACGCGCCCCGCTTCCCCTACCGGGGGATGCACCTGGACGTGAGCCGCCACTTCTTCCCCGTGGAGTTCGTCAAGGAGTACATCGACCTCCTGGCGCTCTACAAGTTCAACCAGTTCCACTGGCACCTGACGGACGACCAGGGGTGGCGCGTGGAGATCAGGCGCTACCCGCGCCTGACGCAGGTGGGGGCGTGGCGGCGGGAGACCACGGGCGACGGGACGCCGTACGGCGGGTTCTACACGCAGGAGCAGATCCGCGAAGTGGTGGCTTACGCCGCGGCCCGCTACGTCACCATCATCCCCGAGGTCGACATGCCGGGGCACTCCGGGGCCGCCCTCGCCGCGTACCCGGAGATGTCGTGCTCCGGGGAGCCGAGGGAGGTGTCGACCACCTGGGGGATCTTCGGGACGATGTACTGCCCCACCGAGCCCACCTTCACCTTCCTGTTCGGCGTGCTGGACGAGATCGTCGACCTTTTCCCGGGCACGTACGTCCACACCGGCGGCGACGAGACGGCCCCGCTGGAGTGGGTGAACAGCCCCGTCGCGCAGGAGGTGATGCGCAGGGAGGGGCTGACCGGGGTGGACGAGCTGCAGAGCTACTTCAACCGCCGCATCTCGGAGCACCTCCGGTCGCGCGGGCGCCGGCTGATCGGGTGGGACGAGATGCTGGACGGCGGGGCCCCCGCCGGCGCGACGGTGATGTCGTGGCGCGACATGGGGACGGGGGTGGAGGCGGCGCGGCAGGGGCACGACGTGATTATGGCGCCCAGCTCCATCACCTACTTCGACCAGTACCAGGCCAGCCCGCTCACCGAGCCGCTGGGGGTGGGAGGCACGGTCACGCTGAAGTCGGTGTACGACTTCGACCCGACGCCCTCCATGTTCGGGTCGACGGCCAACCGGGTGCTGGGCGCGCAGGGGAACATATGGACCGAGCACCTGGAAAAGCCGGAGGAGGTGGAGTACATGCTGCTGCCGCGCATGCTCGCGCTCTCGGAGGTGGTCTGGTCGCCGGGCGACGTGCACGGCTGGAGCGGCTTCCAGGCGCGTCTTCCGGTCCAGCTCGACCGGCTGGCGCAGCTGGGGATCCGCTACCGCGCTCCCTGACCCGACAGGCCCGGGAACGAAAAAGAGCCGGGGCGGCCTCGTGGCCGCCCCGGCTCTTTCTGCCTTCCTCGCGCGGAGCTTACCGCGGGCGGAGGCGGCAGGTGGCGCCGTTCAGCTCCGTTCCCGGGGGGGAGACGTAGTCGCAGGTGGAGACCACCCCGTACCTCCGGTTGAACGTCTCTTCGGTGGTGCGCAGCTCCTCCAGCTTGCGGAACAGGGCGATGGTGTCGGTGGTGGCCGCGCAGTACGCCACGTAGTCGCGCGGGCCTCCGCACGCCTTGGCGCCCAGCGGCGCGCTCCGGCACTGGTCCGCCCCGCCGCACCCGTCGGTCTTCGCCAGGGCGCGCGCCTCGGCTTCCAGCCGGACGATCTCCTGCCGGTCGGCGTCCTCGTCCCCACCGGGGGAAAGGAGGCCGGTGCAGGCGGACAGGAGCAGAGCGGCGAACAGAATCGGCTTCATGGACGTTCCTCCGGACGGGCGGGCTGGAAAGGGTCTCGACGGATAGGACGCCGGCGGGGCCGCGCGGGTCACTGCGCGCCCGCCCTCCTCCCGGTCAGCCCGCCTGCTTCTTCGCGGCGATCCAGCGCTCGATGTTGTGCCGGAGGAGGGGGAGCGGGACGCTCCCGTTCTCCAGCACCCGGTCGTGGAACTCGCGGATGTCGAACTTCGCCCCCAGCTCCTGCCGCGCCTGCTCGCGCAGGCGGCGGATCTCCAGGTTGCCGATCATGTACGAGGTCGCCTGGCCGGGCCAGTTGATGTAGCGGTCCACCTCGGCCTCGATCGACTGCCGCGAGTCGGCGGTGTGGGCCAGCATGTAGTCGATCGCCTGCCGGCGCGTCCATCCCAGCGCGTGCATCCCCGGGTCCACCACCAGGCGGGCGGCGCGCAGCGCCTCGTTGGACAGGAGCCCCATCCGGTCCAGGTCGGAGCTGAACAGCCCCATCTCGTCGGCCAGGCGCTCGGCGTACAGCCCCCACCCTTCCACGTACCCGGAGTTGTACAGGAAGCGGGCGATGGGGTGCAGGTCCTTCCGCTCCAGCGCGATGGCCCCCTGCAGGTGGTGCCCGGGGATGGTCTCGTGGAAGGCGGTGGACTCCAGCCCCACCCTGCTCTGCTTGTTCGCCTCGTAGGTGTTGATCCGGTAGATCCCGGGGCGCGAGCCGTCCTCGGCCGGGCTGAAGTACTCGCCCCCGGGCGCGGACGCCTCCTGGAACTCCGGGTACGGGTCGATGATGACGTCGGCCCGGGGGAGGATCCCGAAGTACTGCGGGATCTTCTGCTTGGCGCGGTCCAGGGCGCCCCGCGCGTACGCCACCATCTCCTGCCGCGACCGGAACATGTACTTCGGGTCGGTGCGGAAGCGCTGCAGAAGCGCCGGCACGTCGCCGGTGCCGAAGCTGCGCCGGGCGATCTCCGTCATCTCCGCCTGGATGCGCTCCATCTGCCGGAGCCCCATCTGGTGGACCTCCTGCGGGGTGGGGCTCACCGTGGCGTAGTTGCGCACAGCCGCCCGGTAGCACTCCGCCCCGCCCGGGTTGGCGGACACGGCGATGTTCTCGCGCGCGGCCGGGAGGTACTCGTCGCGCAGGAAGTCGCGGTAGCGGCGGATGGCCGGGACCACCTCGGCGGCGACGACCGCCTGCAGCTCGCGCCGGAACTCCGGCCCCGCGGCGCTGTCGCGGTCGGCCGGGCTCATGAAGGGCGACTTCGCGGCGGGGCCGGAAACCAGCCCGTCGAGCTGGGCGACCACGCGGCGGACGTTCACCTTCGGGGCGGTGTACCCCGTCCGCGCCCCTTCGCGCAGGTTGGCGATCTCGGTGTCGACGTAGCGCGGGACGGCGTGCCAGCGGGCGAGAGTCTGCGCCCGTGCTTCCGCGCTCCCCACCGGCTGGATCTGGGCCAGGAAGGGGAGCGTGGTCTGCAGCCCGTTGATCTGGCTGACCGGCCACAGCTCGTTGCGGCACACGCGCATCTGCCGGGACGACTCCAGCGTTTCGCGGAGGACGGCGTAGGTGATCATCTCGTTGCGCCCCTCCAGCGAGGCGGGGTCGACCGCGCCGATCCCGGCCAGCCAGGCGTCCTCGCGCGCCTCCCAGGCGCGCACGGCCGCGGGCGAGTTGTCGGCGAGGCGGTCGTTGCGCGCCCCGTCCACGCCGAGCTGGGTGGCCAGCTCGGGGCTCCGCTCCATCAGCGCCGCCATGTACTCGTCGGCCAGGGCGGTGACCCGGCGCCCCACCGAGTCGGCGACCTGCTCCCGCGTGGGAGCGGGAGGGGCGGCGGGCGCGGCGGGGACGGGGAGGGAGGCCGGGACGGGCGCGGTCCGCGGCGCCGGCTGCGGCGCGCAAGCGGCGAGCAGGGTCGCGCCCGTCGCGGCGCAGCGGACGAGGGATCGCTTCATGGTGCTATGGCTCCAGGGGTTCGGAAGGTCGGGGCGGCGACGCGGCGCGCTCCCGCCCGCGCAGGGCGCGCTCCGAGAGCAGGTACACCGGGTAGCTCACCGCCAGCAGGAGCAGGGCGTAGACGCTGTGGCGGGTGTCACCCAGCACCGAGCCGGCCAGGAAGGCCAGGGAGCCGGCCAGCGTGATCCCGGTGGTCCAGGGGTACCCCCATGCCCGGTAGGGGCGCGGGGTGTCCGGCTCCCGGCGGCGCAGCACGAACACCGCCGCGGCGGCGAGAACGTAGTTGGCGACGAAGAAGAAGGCCAGGACGGCGATGATCTCGTCGAAGCTCCCACTGGCGATGAAGGCCACGGCGACGACCAGGCTCGCCAGCAGCGCCCCGGTGGGCGTCCCGCCCCGGTTGACGACGGAGACCCGCTCGGCGCACAGCCCGTCGCGGCTCATGGCGAAGATCACGCGCGGGGCCATGAGGAGGAGCGCGTTTACGCTGCTCAACAGCCCCAGCACAACCACCGTCCGCACCACCGTGTCGCCGGCGGCGCCCCAGAGCGAACGGGCCGCCGCCCCCGCCGCCAGCGGCTCGCCGCGCAGTGCGGGGAGGGGGACCACGTACAAAAAGGCCAGGTTGAGGAGGAGGTAGATCGCCATCACCGCCAGCACCCCGCCGAACATGGAGCGGGGGATGTCGCGCGCCGGGTCCTTTACCTCGCCCCCGAAGTACAGGATCCCGGTCCACCCGTCGTAGGTGTAGAACACCGCCTGCAGCGCGATCACCAGCGCCCCGAGCGAGAGTGCCGGCGCGGCCACTTTGGTGGCGGGGGCGGGCGAGGTGGAGGGGAGGACGAAGCAGGCCACGACCAGCGCCAGCAGGACCAGCGCCTTGAGGAGGCTGGTCAGCTCCTGGGTGCGGCCGGAGGCGCGGATCCCCTGCCACTGCAGCACCGCGAAGGCGGCCACCGTCGCGACGGCGACGGCGGCTCCCGCGCCCCCCAACGCGGGGACCAGGATCCCCAGGTACTCCCCGATCACCACCGAAACGGCCGCGCAACTCCCGGCGGTGGCGATCCAGTCGTTGTACCCCACCACGAAGCCGGCGTAGCGCCCCATCGCCCGGTGCACGAACACGTACATCCCGCCGGAGCGCGGCACCATTGCCCCCAGCTCGGCCAGGGAGACGGCGCCAAGCAGGGCGTACACCCCGCCCACGATCCACACCCCCAGGTACAGCCCCAGCCCCGGGACCCGCGCCGCCACCTCGCCGGGGGCGCGGAGGATCCCGGCGCCCACGGTGTTCCCGACCGTCACGGCCAGGCCGAAGGTGACGCCGAGCACACGCAGCAGGGAGTGGGAGGGGCGTTTGAGCATCCCCTATCATAGGAGGTGGACCGGGGGCGGGAACAGACCTATGTTCTCCCCGGTCCGGTTCCAGGGAAACCACGCATCGCCAGGGGGTCGCCGATGGCCGTCCGGGAGTTCACGATCGACGCCGACATCCGCCGGGCGCAGACGCTCCCGGCCGCCGTGTACCACGACCCCGCGTACTGGGCGCTGCAGCGGGAGCGGGTGTTCGCGCGGAGCTGGCAGTTCGTCCCCGGGGCGGAGCGGGTGCGGGCGTCGGGGCACCTCCTCCCCTTCACCCTCCTGGAAGGGTGCCTGGACGAGCCGCTGGTGCTGGCCTGCGGCGACGACGGCGAGGTGCGCTGCCTGTCCAACGTGTGCACCCACCGCGGCACCATCGTGGTGGAGGGGGAGGGGCACGCCGCCAGCCTGCGCTGCCGCTACCACGGGCGGCGCTTCGCGCTGGACGGCGCCTTCACCTTCATGCCCGAGTTCGACGGGGTGGAGGGCTTTCCCTGTCCCGCCGACGACCTGCCCAGGGTGGCGCTGGAGCGCTGGGGGCCGCTCGCCTTCTGCGCCCTGGACCCGGCCGTCCCCTTCGACCGGTGGATCGGGCCGGTGCGGGACCGGGTGGGCTTCCTCCCCCTCGACCGCTTCACCTTCGACCCGGCCACCTCGCGGGAGTACCTGGTGCGCGCCAACTGGGCGCTCTACTGCGACAACTACCTGGAGGAGTTCCACCTCCCGTACATCCACGGCGGGAGCCTGTCGGACAAGCTGGACTACGGGAGCTACCGCACCGAGGTGTACGACTACTGCAACCTGCAGCTCGGCACCACGAAGTCCGCCGCGGAGGCGTTCGACCTTCCCGCCGGCCACCCCGACCGGGGGACGCTGGTGGCCGCGTACTACTTCTGGCTCTTCCCCAACCTGATGCTCAACTTCTACCCGTGGGGGCTGTCGCTGAACCTGGTGCAGCCGCTGGCTCCGGACCGGACGCGGGTGGCCTTCCTGTCGTACGTGTGGGACGAGCGGAAGCGCGGCGTGGGCGCGGGGGGAGACCTGCACCGGGTGGAGATGGAGGACGAGGAGGTGGTGGAGGCCGTGCAGCGGGGCGTCCGCTCGCGGCTCTACCACCGGGGGCGCTACTCGCCGAGGCGGGAGGTGGGGACACACCACTTCCACCGCCTCCTCGCGGAGTTCATGCGGGCGGAGGGGTGAGGCGGTTTTTTTATCGACGACCGGCCTCCGAGGGATTCGGCGAGCGGTCGAGTGCCTCGCGTACGCGCCGGAGCAGCGCCTCCGCCGTGAACGGCTTCTCCATGAACACCACGTCCTGGAGCAGGGCGGTCTCCACCCCTCCCGCTCCCCCCGCGTAGCCGGACATCAGCACCACCGGCAGCGTCGGGCACTCCGCCCGCAGCGTCCGCACCAGCGCCGGCCCGCTCATCTCCGGCATCTGCAGGTCGGTCACCACCAGGTCGATCGCCTCCGTCCGGCCGCGCCACACGGCCATCGCGTCCGCGCCGTGCCGCACGGCCACCACCCGGTAGCCGTGCCGCTCCAGGAGGCGCGCGGCCATGGTGCGCACCACCCGCTCGTCCTCCACCAGCAGGATCGTCTCGCTCCCCCCCGGCAGCGCCGCCACGCCGCTCTCCCCCACGTCGGTCGGCTCCGCCAGCGCGGGGAGCAGCACCGTGAAGGTGGTGCCCACCCCGGGCGTGCTCTCCACGTCGATCGTGCCCCCGTTCTGGGCCACGATCCCGAACACGGTGGAGAGCCCCAGCCCGGTCCCCTCCCCCTCCGGCTTGGTGGTGAAGAACGGCTCGAAGATGCGCTGCATCGTGGCCGCGTTCATCCCGATCCCGTTGTCCCGCACGACCAGCGACACGTACGAGCCCGGCGGGGCGGCCGCCCCGCCGTGCATCGTGCAGGGGCCGACCTCGACGGCCACCACGCCCGGGGCCCGCGCGTCGGGGGGCGCGTCGGGCGCGCGGGTCTGCGCGGCGAGGATGGCGTCGCGGGCGTTGACGACGAGGTTGACGAGCACCTGCTCGATCTGTCCGGCGTCGGCGCGGACGACGCAGGGCGCGGGGGCGAGGCTGACGTCGAGGATGAGGGATTCGGGGAGGATGCGGCGCAGGATCTTCTCGCCGCGCTGCACGCTCTCGCGCAGGTCGAGGACGCGGGGCCGGCGGGCCTGCTTGCGGCTGAAGGCCAGGAGCTGGCGGGTGAGCTCGGCCGCTCGTTCGCTGGCGTTGCGGATCTCGTCAAGGTCGGCGGCGATGGGGGTGTCGTCGGGGACCTCGAGGCGGGCGAGCTCGGCGCCGCCGAGGATGGCGCTGAGGAGGTTGTTGAAGTCGTGGGCGACGCTGCCGGCGAGCAGGCCGAGCGCTTCCATCTTCTGCGTCTGCCGCACCTGCTCTTCGAGCTGGCGCTGCTCGGTCACGTCCTGGCACGAGCTGACGACGCGGACGGTGGTGCCGTGCTCGTCCCGCACGGGGCGCACCCGCGCCTGGATGAGCCGCATGGCGCCGTCCGGGTGTATGAGCCGGCACTCCTGGTCGATCACCTCGCCGGTCGCGACCGCCCGCTCCACGTTCGCCTTGACGTGGGGGAAGTCGTCGGGGTGCACGATCCTGCACAGGCTCGCGAGGGTGAGCGGCGCGTCGGTCTTCGGCACGCCGGCCATGCGGTACAGCTCGTCCGACCAGGTCACCGCCTTCGTCCGCAGGTCGAACTCCCAGCTCCCGACGTGTGCGAGCCGCTGCGACTCCTCGAGCAGCTCGCGCTGGCGGGCGACCTCGGCCTCGGCCGCTGCCTGCTCCGTGACGTCCTGGAACGTGCCGGCGCCCCCGATCCGGCGGCCCTCCGCGTCGTAGCGCCAGGTGCTCCGGACGTGCAGCACCCTCACCTCCCCGTCCGGACGGCGGATGTGCCACCGTCCCTCCGACTCGGCCGGCCGGTCGCGGTCGATCTCGGTCCGCTTCGCCTCGAGCAGCGGAACGTCCTCCGGGACGAGGCTCCGGAGCAGCGTGGCGATCGGATCGCGCATCTCCTCCTCGCCGACCCCGGTGATGAGACCCCACTGCTCGGTGACGCGCAGCGTGTTCGTCGCCGCGTCGAACGTCCAGGAGCCGAGCCGCGCGATCCGCTGCGCCTCGGCCAGCTGCGCCCGCTCGGCCTCCAGCGCGGCGCGCGCCTCCTGCCGGCCCGTCACGTCGACGATCAGCCCTTCCACGGCGGTCGCGCCGGGCTCCTCCCCGGGGACGCCGCGCCCACGCTCCAGAACCCAGCGGCGCTGCCCGTCCGCCCGCGCGATCCGGTACGTGACCTCGAACGGGCGCCCGGTTTCGAGCCCCCCGCGGATGGCCGCGAGCAGGCGCGCGTGGTGCTCCGGCACGACCAGGTCGGCCAGCCCCATCGCCTCCGGCCCGAACGCCTCGGCGGGGTGGCCGGTGAGCGCGAGCACCCCCTCGCTGACGATCTCCGTAGTCCGCCGCTCGTCGTCGCGGACCCGGTACGCCAGCCCCGGCAGGTTGCTGAGCAGGGTGGCCAGACGCCGCTGTGTCGCTTCCAGCGTCCGCTGCAGCGCGACCTGCTCCGTCACGTCGGTCACCGTGCCGATCCACTCCAGGATGCGGCCCGCCGCGTCGCGCACGGGGGCGGCCCGCGCGACGACCGTGCGCCACTCGCCGTCGGCCTGCCGGTACAGGCGATACTGGGCCTCGTACACGCTCCCCGCGCGCAGCGCCCGCGTCCACACCGCCCACGCGGCGGCCCGGTCGTCCGGGTGCACGACTTCGAGCCACTCGTCGCCGGCGCGCCGGTTCGGATCGGCCCGCTGGCCGGTGTAGCGGATCCACTCGTCGAGCGTGTCCCCGAGCTCGCCCCCCGGGCCGGCGCTGAAGACCACCTGGCTGGTCGCCTCGACGAGGGCGCGGTAGCGCGCCTCGCTGGCGCGGACGGCGTCGAGCGCCCGGTGGGCCTCGGTCACCTCGCGGCCGATCGCGAGGATCGTCTCGATGCGCCCGTCGGTCACCCGCTCCGGGAGCAGCCGGTACTCGAACCAGCAGACGCCGTCCGGCCGGACGCGGCGCACTTCGATCGTGACGGGCTC
The DNA here is from genome assembly GCA_019240375.1 of Gemmatimonadota bacterium. GTDB lineage: Bacteria > Gemmatimonadota > Gemmatimonadetes > Longimicrobiales > Longimicrobiaceae > JAFAYN01. Next base: position 2,363 of record JAFAYN010000440.1, on the reverse strand, counting down.
TCCGGTGGCGAGCACCGCCTCGCGCGCCTCCGCGAACTGCCGGGCCACCGCCGGGTCGGGGTCCGCCTCCGTCGCCAGCCGGCCGATGTAGTGGGCCGGGGGGTCGCCGGCGACGCCACGGATCGCCTCGTTGGCGAAGAGAATCCGGCCCTCGCGGTCATAGCGGAGCACCACGTCCGGCAGGTGCCGGACGATCGAATCTTCCTGAGAACCGTCGGCGCCAGTACCCGTGGACATTGCGACCACTCCTTCGCTTGCGGGCTCATCGCCCCAGCCTCTGCTCGCCTGCAGCTCCAGGGGGGTGGGACACGGAAGGACATGCCGGCAACCGGAACGTGCAATGTGAGATCCGATGCAAAGACTGTGCAGCCCCTCCCGGCCACTCCGCATGCGAACGGCCCCCCGATGGTGTCGCCACCGGAGGGCCGTCCTGGTTCCCGTACGTCGAGCTCCGGCGTCGGAGCCCTCCTGCGTCTCACCCGACCAGCGGGCGGTTGAGCTCGGTGCACCAGTCGGCGGGGTCGCGGCTCGACTCCGGCCCGGCGACGTAGCACTCCCACAGGTCCGGCGCCGGCGTGTGCCCGCGGGCGGCGACCCAGGCGTCCAGCTCGCCCCAGGCGGCGCCCAGCCCCTCGTAGGTCCCGCGGAAGACCGTCCGCGCCACCGTGATCGCGGGCCACTCGGCGGGCTTCACCCGGCCGGTGGGGGTGACGGGCGCGGTGACGGGGACCCCGATCTCGAAGTCGAAGGTGTCCGGGTGCATCCGGAGGTGGTGCGTGAACCAGGGGCCGTCGGCGGCGATCCCCTGGGCGACGACGGCCGCCCTCAGCTCGCCCAGGCCGGGGCCCATGACCTCCCGGATCTCGGATCGGGGGACGGTGAGGTGGATGACGGCGATGCTCCGGGGGGTGGTCTTCTCGATCCGTGGTGTGTCGATCACGGCGCGTCCTCTCCTGTGATGATCTGTGTTGTGCGGTACGGCCAGGGAGTACCCGGCGATCCCGGCCGGGGTGAGTCCCGGCTCTACCGGTACGACGAACGGCGTCCCCCGGAATCGACACGACGGGCGGCGGAGGGCGGCCGACGCATCGGCCGCCTCCGCCCGGCGGGGTCAGTGCTGCTCCGCCTTCTCGTGGTTGAACATCCAGTTGGTCCCGAACCGGTCCGTGAGCATGGCGAAGCGCGCGCCCCAGAAGGAGTCGTGCGGGGGCATCGTCCCGTTGCCGCCCTCGGCGAGCGCCGCGTACAGCGAGTCGACCTCCTCCGCGCTCTCGCAGTCGAGGCTCAGCCAGACGTTGGTGCCCTGCCGGAAGGGCATCCCCGGCATGGTGTCCGAGGCCATCAGCATCGCCCGCTCTTTCGTCAGGCGGGCGTGGATCACCCGGTCCTTCGTTTCGGGCGGGGAATCGGGCTGCCCCTCGCCGAAGGTCATGACGTGCAGCTCGCCCCCGAGGCACTGCTGGTAAAACGTCATCGCCTCGCGGCAGTTCCCGTCGAAGTTCAGGTAGGCGTGGATCTCTCTCATCGGTCGCTCCGAAGTGGAATGAGCGCGCGAAGCCGGGCGTCGCGCAGGTAGATCCCTCCCCAGAGCATCAGTGCGACGTACACCGGGAAGAGAACGTGGCTGAAGAGCGGGTTGTCGACGCGCACGTGCGTGGCGACGGCGCCGCCCAGGTAGCCGGTGAGCAGGATGGCGCCGAGCACGGCGGTGCGCGGAACGGCGTAGAGCAGGACGCAGGCGAGGAGGACGACGCCCAGCGCGGGCGCAAGGGCGGGGCGGTAGCCGAGCTGCGTCATCGACGCCGCCACGGGGGCGACGTTCGCCACCTTCATGGCGCCGTCCATGAGGAGGAAGAGGACCGGGAGGGTGGTCAGTACGCGGCCGGTCCAGAGCCGGGCGCGGCTTTCGGATGCGCCGAGGGTGTGCGCGCCGAGCAGGCCGCGGTCGATCGACTGGGTCGCCATGCTGCCTCCGTGGGTGTGGATAGGGTGGGTGTGCCGCGGTGACGTCCTGTCCTGCTCCAGCGCTTCCTTGTCAGGCCTTCAGCGTGTCGAGGTAGTCGCACAGCGCCTCGCCGGCCCGGGTCATCAGCGCCTGGTCCTGCGAGTACTTCCCGGTGCCCCAGATCCCCATCTGCGCCATGACGATCAGCGTCGCCGCGTCGCGCGTGTCCAGGTCGCCCCGTACCGTCCCCCGCTCCACGCCGGCCGCGAGCGCCGCCGCGAAGGTTTCGCGCCACGCCTGGTACAGCTTCTCGATGCGGGCGCGGAACCCCTCGTCGAGCGGGGACATCTCCTGCGCCAGGTTGTTCAGCGGGCACCCGTTCACCCAGGAGCCGCTCTCGATGTCCTCGCGGATGAAC
>JAFAYN010000628.1 GCA_019240375.1 Gemmatimonadota bacterium | reverse complement strand
GCGCGCCGCAGCACCCCGGCGTCCAGGGCACCGCGGAGCCGCAGCGGGAAGCGCATGTTGTAGGCGACCCCGCCGGGGTCGAGCTGGTCGACCAGCCAGAGCCGCTGCTGCGCGAAGGAGAGCGGGGGCGCGCCCTCCCCGGACCGCCGGGGGATGCCCTGCGGCGCCTGCTTCGCGGACACCCGCTCCAGGAGGATCTTCTGCAAGAGGCGGCGGCGCTCCGGCGAAAGCTGCGACAGGCGGTCCTGCATTTCCATTGCGGAAAGGTCTCGTTCAGGTTCGGGGACGAAGCCGGCTTCGCCGGTCACTCGCCGAGAAGGCGCAGCACTTCCTCTTCGGAGAGCCCGGCGATCCGGTCCAGCTCCTCCGCCATCTCCCACTCCTCCACCTGCGCTTCCGGCTGCTCGGCGGCGATCCGCTCGGCGAGCCCGGCGACGGTGGGGGTCTCGAAGAAGGCCCGTACCGGCACCTCCACCCCGAAGGCTTCCCGCACCCGCGAGGCGACGCGCGTGGCCAGGAGCGAGTGCCCGCCCAGGGCGAAGAAGTCGTCGTGCACCCCCACCCGCGGGAGCTGGAGGACCTCGGCCCAGATCCCGGCCAGGATCTCCTCGACCGGGGTGTGCGGCGCCACGTACTCCGGCGCGTCGAGGAGGCCGGCTTCGGGGAGGGCGCGCCGGTCCAGCTTGCCGCTGGGCGTCAGCGGGAGCGCGTCCAGCACCACGACCGCCGAGGGGATCATGTACTTGGGGAGGCGCTCTCCCAGCCAGCGCCTCACCTCCGCCGTTTCGGCGGCGCCGGCCCCGGCGGCGGGGACCACGTAGGCGACCAGCCGCTTCTGCCCCGCGGAGTCGTCGCGCACCAGCACGGCCGCTTCCCGCACCGCCGGGTGCCCTTCCAGCGCGGACTCGACCTCGCCCGGCTCCACGCGGAAGCCGCGGATCTTGACCTGCTGGTCGACGCGGCCCAGGAACTCCAGCTCCCCGCTCGCCAGGCGGCGCGCCCGGTCGCCGGTGCGGTACAGCCGCGCTCCCGGCTCGGCGGAGAACGGGTCGGGGACCCACTTCTCGGCGGTGAGCTCCGGGCGCCCGAGGTAGCCGCGCGCCGGGGCGTCGCCGCCCAGGTACAGCTCGCCCGGGACGCCGACGGGCGCGGGGCGCAGCGCCCGGTCCAGGACGTACGCCCGCGCGTTGTCGATCGGATGTCCGATGCCCGGGAGCTGCGGCCACCTCCCGGCCGGGCCGGCCAGGGTGAGCGCGGTGGCCACGTGCGTTTCGGAGGGGCCGTACTGGTTGACCAGCGCGCACCCCTCGATCCCGCCCAGCCAGCGGCGGACCGGGTCGGTGACGCGCAATTGCTCGCCGGCGGTGATCACCTCGCGCAGCGACGCGCCGGACCGCTCCCCGGCGGCTTCGGCCAGGTGCTGGAGGGCGACGAAGGGGAGGAAGATCCGCTCGATCCGCTCCTCGTCCAGGAGGAGCGCCAGGCGCGTCATGTCCGTCCGCACCTCCTCCGAGACCAGCACCAGGGTGCCGCCGGAGGCCCAGGTGGCGAAGATCTCCTGGAAGGAGACGTCGAAGCTGGCGGAGGCGAACTGGAGAGTGCGCGCCGCGGCGGGGCCGTTCCAGCTCCGCAGCTGCCAGGCGAGCAGGTTGAGGAGCGGGCGCTGCGTCATGGCGACGCCCTTGGGGCGGCCGGTGGAGCCGGAGGTGTAGATCACGTACGCGAGCTGCTCCGGGTCCACCGTCACCGCCGGCGCCTCCCCGCTCTCCCGCGCGATCCGCTCCGCGTCGGCGTCCAGGCGCACCAGGGCGGCCCCGGTGGCGGGGAGCCGCGGGACGACGTGCTCCTGGGTGAGGAGCACCCCGATTCCCGCGTCCTCCAGCATGTACGCCAGCCGCTCGGCGGGGTACGCGGGGTCGAGCGGGACGTACGCGGCGCCCGCCTTCAGGATCCCCAGGATCCCGACGACCAGCTCCGGCGAGCGCTCCATGCACACCCCCACCCGGGACTCCGTCCCGATCCCCATCCCCCGCAGGTGGTTGGCGAGCTGGTTGGCCCGCCGCTCCAGCTCCGCGTAGGTGAGCGTCCGCGCCCCGGAGGCCACCGCGACGGCGGCGGGGGTGCGGGCGGCCTGCGCGGCCACCAGCGCGTGGATCCCGGTCCGCGGGTACTCCGTCCCGGGGCGGTCGGCGTCGAGCACCCGCACGCGCTCTGCGGGGGTGAGCAGGTCGACGTCCTCGACGGGGCAGTCGGGATGGGCCGCCACCTCCTCCAGCAGGCGGGCGAAGTGTCCGGCCATCCGCTCCACCGTCGCCGCCTCGAACAGGTCGGCCCGGTAGGTGAAGCCGCCGTGGAAGCGCTCGTCGTCCTCGAACAGGGTGACGCTCAGGTCGAAGCGGGCCTCCTCCTCGTGCATCGGCACCGGCTCCACGGCCAGGTCGCCTAGGCGGAGGGCGCCGCGCTCCACGTTCTGCAGCACGAAGAGCACCTGGAAGAGCGGGGTGTGGGTCAGGCTCCGCTCCGGCTGAAGCTCCTCCACCAGGTGCTCGAAGGGGAGGTCCTGGTGCGCGTAGGCGCCGAGCGTGGTCTCGCGCACCTGGCGCAGCAGCGCGCGGAAGGTGGGATCGCTGGAGAGGTCGGTGCGCAGCACCAGCGTGTTGACGAAGAAGCCGATCAACCCCTCCACCTCGCGCCGGGTGCGCCCGGCGATGGGGGAGCCGACCGACACGTCGTCCTGCCCGGACCAGCGGGACAGGAGGAGGGAGAACGCGGCGAGCAGCCCCATGAAGGGCGTCGCTCCCTCGCGCCGGCACAGCTCGCGAAGGGCGCGGCCCGCCTCCGGGGCGAGCCGGAAGGGGAGGGTGGCCGCGGGGGCGCTTTCCGCGGGGCGGGGCGGGAAGTCGGTGGGAAGCTCCAGCCGCGTCGGCACGCCGGCCAGCCGCTTGCGCCAGTACTCCGTCTGCTCCGCCAGCGCGCCGCCCTCCAGCCACCGCCGCTGCCAGACGGCGTAGTCCGCGTACTGCACCGGCAGCTCCGGGAGACGCGCCGCTTCCCCGCGGGAGTGGGCGCGGTACAGCTCGTTGACCTCGCGGACCAGCACGCCCAGCGACCACCCGTCGCTGACCACGTGGTGCAGGGTGAAGCAGAGCACCCACTCGTCGTCCGCGACGCGCGCCAGCAGCGTCCGCAGCAGCGGCCCCTCCGCCAGGTCGAAGGGGCGCAGCGCCTGGTCGGCGACCAGCACGCGCACCCGCTCCTCGCGCTCGCCGTCCGCGACGCCGCGCAGGTCGGCTACCTCGATACGCTGCGGCGCCGGGGGGAGGATCACCTGCACCGGCTCCCCCTCGCGCTCGGGGAAGACGGTGCGCAGCGACTCGTGCCGCTCCACCAGCGCGGTCAGGGCACGCTCCAGGGCGGGGACGTCCAGCGCGCCGCGCAGCCGCAGCGGGTACGACAGGTGATAGGCCGAGCTGGTCGGGTCCATCCGGTGGATGAACCAGAGCCGCTGCTGCCCGAAGGAGAGCGGGAGCGGCGAGCCGTCACGCGGGACGCGCCGGATCGGCGGCGCCGACTCCGCTCTAGCGGTCCCGTCCACACGCGCGGCCAGCGCCGCCACGGTGGGGGCCTCGAAGAGCGCGCGCAGCGGCAGTTCCACCCCGAACGCTTCCCGGACGCGCGAGGCCAGGCGCGTGGCGAGCAGGGAGTGTCCGCCCAGCGCGAAGAAGTCGTCGGTCACGCCGACACGCTCCACGCGCAGCACCTCGCCCCAGATCCCCGCCAGCACCTCCTCCGTGGGGGTGCGCGGCGCGACGTACGCCGCTTCCGCGGCGGGCTCGGGCGCCGGGAGCGCGCGGCGGTCCAGCTTCCCGTTGGGCGTGAGCGGGAGCGCGTCCAGCACCACCCAGGCGGCGGGGACCATGTACTCCGGCAGCCGCTCCCGCAGCCAGGCGCGCAGCGACTCGCCGTCGGGCGCCTCCCCGTCGGCGACCACGTACCCCACCAGGCGGGGCTCGCCCGGGGTGTCCTCGCGCGGCACGACGGCCGCGTCGCGCACCTGGGGGTGCGCGCGGAGCGCGGCCTCGATCTCGGCCGGCTCGACACGGAAGCCGCGCACCTTCACCTGCCCGTCGGCGCGCCCCAGGATCTGCACCTCGCCGTCGGGGCGGTAGCGCCCCAGGTCGCCGGTGCGGTACACCCGGTCGGCGGGGTTGCCGGTGAACGGGCTGACGACGAAGCGCTCGCGCGTCCCCGCCTCGTCGTGCAGGTAGCCGCGCGCCAGGTACGGCGTCCGCACGCAGATCTCCCCCACCTCACCGACCCCCGCAAGCCCGCCCGCCGGGGTGAGCACCAGCAGCTGCACCCCGTCGATCCCGTGCCCCACCGGGAGCACTTCGCGGGTGTCCGCCGTCTCGCGGGGGACGGGGAAGAAGGCGACCGCCTGCGGCGTTTCCGTGGCCCCGTAGAAGACGGTCGACTCCACGCCGGGCGCCCGCGCGCGCAGGGCGGCCACGTCGCCGGCCCGCACCTTGTCGCCGCCCCAGAAGGCGTGGCGCAGCGCGGGGAGCGCCGCGTCGCCGCTCGCCAGGAGGGAGGCCATCGCGGGGGTGAGGTGCGCCACCGTCACTCCCTCGCGCGCCATCCACCCGGCCAGGTACCCGGGCGTCCCCAGCTCCCGCGCGTCCGGGATGCACAGGGTGGCGCCGAGCGAGAGCGGGGTGAAGACGTCGCGCAGGAGCGGGTCGTGCGCGAGCCCCGACAGCAGGGAGAAGCGGTCGCTCTCCGCGAGCCCGAAGCGGTCGCGCTGCCAGCCGACGAAGTGCGCGAGCGGGGCGTGCGTCCCCAGGATCCCCTTCGGCTCGCCGGTGGTGCCGGAGGTGAAGACGACGTAAGCCAGGTCGTTCGGTCCGACCTCCACGGCGGGCGCCTCGGCCGGATGCTCGTCCAGGAAGCCGGTCCGCGCGGCCGGGAGCACCAGGCGCGGGGCGTCCGCCTCCGCGAGCCACGCTTCGATCTCGGCGGGGAGCGGGCCGGCGGACTCCGCCTGGAGGAGGATCCGTGGTCCCGCCGCGCGGAGCTGCCGCGCCAGCCGGGTGGCGGGGTACGCCGGGTCGAGCACCAGGAAGGCGGCGCCGGCCTTCAGCACCCCCAGCATCGCCCAGACCAGAGCCGTGCCGCGGTCCGCGTACACGGCCACGACCTGCTCCCGCCCCGCGCCCTGCTCCCGGAGCCGGTGGGCGAGCCGGTTGGCACGCGCGTCCAGCTCCGCGTACGTCCACTCGTCCCCGGCCGGATGGCGCAGGGCGATCCGCTCCGGGGAGAGTGCCGCCCGGGCGGCGAAGCGTGCGTGCACGGGCCCGTCCCACGTTGCGTCCAGCGGGAGGGTGGGATCCGGGAGCGCCGGGTGCCCGCCCAGCGAGTACGCCGCCAGCGGGAGGTCGGGATCGGCCGCGACCTGTTCTAGCAGCGCGTGGAGCTGCGCCAGCATCCCTTCCATCCGCTCCGCGTCGAACAATTCCACCGTGTAGAGCACCCGCAGGAAAAGGCCGCCCTCCTGCTCCTGCGCGTACAGGGTGAAGTCGAACTTGGAGTCCGGGTCGCCCGACGCGGCCAGCGGTTGCATGGACACGCTGGGAAGCTCGCGCCGCTCCTCATCCAGGTTGAGGAAGTTGAACATCACCTGGAAGAGTGGGGTGTGCGCCAGCGAGCGCTCCACCTGCAATTCCTCCAGCAGCTTCTCGAAGGGGACGTCCTGGTGCGCGTAGGCGCCCAGCGTCCCTTCCCGCACCCGGGCCAGCAGCTCGCGGAAGCCCTGCCGCTCCATCCCGGACAGGTCGGTGCGCAGCGCCAGCGTGTTGACGAAGAGCCCGATGACCCCCTCCGTCTCGCGGCGGGTGCGCCCGGCGATGGGGGTCCCCACCACCACGTCCGGCTGACCGGCCAGGCGCGACAGGAGGAGCTTGAAGGCGGCGAGCACCACCATGTACAGCGTGGCCCCCTCGCGCCGGGCGAGCGCGTGCAGCGCCGACAGCAGCTCGCGGGGGAGCATCCGCTGCCGCTGGGCCCCCCGGTAGCTCCGCCGCGCCGGGCGGGGGCGGTCGGTGGGAAGCTCCAGCAGGGCGGGGGCGCCGCGCAGCCGCTCCGCCCAGTAGCCGACCAGCGCCGCCAGGTTGTCGCCGCTCAGCCACTCGCGCTCCCAGGCGGCGAAGTCCGCGTACTGGATCGGCGGCTCGGGGAGGGGCGAGCTTTCGCCGCGCGCGAAGGCCGCGTACAGCGCGCCGACCTCGCGGGTCAGGACGCCCATGCTCCACCCGTCGCTGACGACGTGGTGCAGGGTGAAGAGGAGGACCTGGTCGTCGTCCGCCAGCCGGACCAGCCCGGTGCGCAGGAGCGGGCCCCGGGCCAGGTCGAAGGGGCGCATCGCCTCCTCGGCCGCCAGCCGGAGCACGGCGCGCTCCCGCTCCTCCGCGGGGAGTGCCGACAGGTCCACCGTCGCCAGCGCCACCGGGCGCGGCGGCGCGACCACCTGCGCCGGCTCCCCGTCCGCCACGGCGAAGGTGGTGCGCAGCGACTCGTGCCGGCGCACCAGCTCCGTGAGGGTGCGCTCCAGCGCCCGCACGTCCAGCGCGCCGCGCAGCCGGAGGGGGAAGGGCATGCTGTAGGCGACGTTCCCCGGCTCCAGCTGCTCCACGAACCAGAGCCGCTGCTGCGCGAAGGAGAGCGGGAGCGGAGATCCGTCGCGCGGGACGGGACGGATCTCCGGGGCGCGGCGGGTCCCGGCGGTCAGTGCCAGTTCGGTGTCCACCCGCCCGGCGAGCCCCGCCACGGTCGGGGCCTCGAACAGGGCGCGCAGCGGCAGCTCCACCCCGAGCTCTTCCCGCACGCGCGAGATCACCCGCGTGGCCAGGAGCGAGTGCCCGCCCAGCGCGAAGAAGTCGCCGTGGACGCCCACCCGCCCGCGGCGCAGGATCCCGGCGAAGATCTCCGCCAGCGCCGCCTCGGTCCGGGTGCGCGGGGGCGCGTACCCCTCCGCCGCCCCTTCCTCGGGGGCAGGGAGCCGGCGGCGGTCCACCTTGCCGTTGGGGTTCAGCGGCAGCTCGTCCAGCAGCACGAAGTCGGAGGGGACCATGTACTCCGGGAGCCTCGCCCCCA
>JAFAYN010000562.1 GCA_019240375.1 Gemmatimonadota bacterium | reverse complement strand
GATGCAGTCGTGGTACCCCATACCGATCATGGAGCGGAACACCCGGTTGCGCGAGGCGAGCTGGCGCAGCTCAGCCAGCAGCTCGTACTCGCTCCGCTCCGGCCCCAGCGCCAGCGGGCGCTCCAGGCGGATGGAGGCGGGGACGGTGGCGTCGATCAGCGCGTCCAGGGAGTCGTGTCCCAGGGCGCCCAGCATGGTCCGGACCTCGCCCTCGTCGGGGCCGATGTGGCGCCGCACGAAGGTGTCGGTGTGCCGGAGCAGGTCCTTGTTGGTCTTGGTCATGCGTATCAGGGCTATGCGCGGCCACGGGAGCGGGGCGCCCGCGGAGGGTGACGGAACGGTGTGCCGAAGGCGCCCAAACTTACCGAGGGACCCGCCGGATGGCAAACCGGGCGGGCCCCTCGTCGCCCCCAAAGATACAACTCCGGGGAAGGGGTCCGCTGGCGCTTGCGGCGCAACGGGTTACGGGTGGTGTGGGGCACGCGGCTGATACCCTGCGGGGGCGCCGGGTGTGCCCCGTTCCCGCTCACCGGGCGCCTTGACTCCCCCCCGGCCGCCCCGTATTCTCCCCGCGTTCTCGCATTTCGGCCCGATCTTTCCGTGGAGGACCCATGGCCAACGTCCCGCAAGACCTGCGTTACACCAACGAGCACGAGTACGTGAAGGGCACTGACCAGGAAGGTGTCTTCGCCATCGGGATCACCGACTACGCGCAGGGCGAGCTGGGAGACGTGGTCTTCGTGGAGCTCCCCAAGGTCGGCTCCACCTTCCAGCCGCACGCGGTGTTCGGGAACATCGAGGCCGTCAAGGCGGTGTCCGAGCTGTTCGCGCCGGTGGCGGGCGAGGTGGTGGAGGTGAACGACGCGCTGGACGCAAACCCCGCGCTGGTGAACAGCGACCCGTACGGCGAGGGGTGGATGATCAAGGTGCGTGTCAGCGATCCGTCCAGCCTGGACGGCCTGATGGACGCGGCGTCGTACCAGGCGCACATCGGCTGAGCCGACCCGCGCGCTCCCGCACCCCGATTCACCGACACGACCGGAGGACCCGATGGCGAAGCTGACCTGGCACGGACACTCGTGCTTCTCGCTGGAGACCGACGAGGGGACGCGGATCCTGATCGACCCGTGGCTCGACGAGAACCCCGCGGCCGACATCAAGGCGAAAGACATCGAGGAGCTGGACTTCATCCTGGTGTCGCACGGCCACTCCGACCACATGGCCGACCTGATCCCGCTCGCCAAGCGGACCGGGGCGACGGTGGTCTCCACCTTCGAGCTGGTCGCCTTCGCGCAGGGGAAGGGGGCGAAGAACGGCCACGGGATGAACATCGGCGGGGGGCACCAGTTCCCCTTCGGCCGGGTCAAGCTCACCCCGGCGCTGCACACCGGGAGCATCCACGGCGACGACGAGGGCGCCTTCACCACCGACCCGGCGGGGTTCCTGATCACCCTGAACGGCGGGACGCGCCTGTACCACGCCGGCGACACGGCGCTGATCATGGACATGCAGCTGCTGAAGGGGCAGGTGGACGTGGCGATCCTCCCCATCGGCGACAACTACACCATGGGTCCGGAGGACGCCGCCCGCGCGGTGGAGTTCATCGAGCCGAAGGTGGTGATCCCCATGCACTACAACACCTTTCCGCTGATCCAGCAGGACCCGGCGGCGTTCCGCGACCGGGTGGGCGGCCGGGCCGAGGTGCGGGTGATGGAGCCCGGGCAGAGCATCGAGATCTGAGCCCCGTACTGGGGGTGCGAGGCGGGGGGCAGCCGGCGGCGTTCATGGCCGCGGGCGGCCCCCCGCGTGCTTTCCATGGCTTCCGCTGATCCCGCCGCGCCGCCCTGGCGCCTGCTCGACACCCCGCCCGCCCCCGGTGCCTGGAACATGGCGGTGGACGCGGCGCTGATGGCGTCCGTGCGCGACGGTGCCCTCCCCTCCCTCCGCTTCTACCGCTGGGACCCGCCCTGCCTCTCGCTGGGGCGCAACCAGCCCGCCCGCGACCGCTACGACCTGGACGCCCTGCGCGCCCGCGGCTTCGACGTGGTCCGCCGCCCCACCGGTGGACGCGCCGTGCTGCACCACCACGAGCTGACCTACTCGGTGGTGGTGCCGGAAGGCGTGCTCGGCTCCCCCCGCGAGTGCTACGCTGCAATCAACCGCGCGCTGGTGGCGGGGCTGCGCCGGCTGGGCGTCCCCGCGCGGCTCCAGCCGCGCACCGGGGCGCGCGCCCCCGTCCCCTCGCTCGCCCCCTGCTTCCAGGAGCCGGTCGAGGGCGAGGTGGTGGTGGGCGCGCGCAAGCTGGTGGGGAGCGCGCAGTGGCGCGAGCGCGGCGTGGTCCTCCAGCACGGCTCGCTCCTCCTGGCCGACGACCAGGGTGAGGTGGGCCGGCTGGCGCGGGAAGCGCTCCCCGGCGACGGGGAGGCGCCCACCAGCCTGGCCGAGCTGTGCGAACCCGTTCCCGCCTGGGAGCGGATCGTGGAAGCGCTGGCCGCGGGGTGGGAGGAGGCCACGGCCACCCGCCTCCACCCCGGCGGCCTGACCGCGGACGAGCGGGAGCGGGCCGCGGAGCTGGCCCGGCGCTACGCGGACCCGGCATGGACCTGGCATCAGTGAGTTGCTTGCTCCTCATTCGGGGCCGGGATATGATACCGGCCCGTCCTCAAGCCAAAGTCCGTCCGGGGGAAGCATGAAGAACGCAATGGCGTCCAGGTTGACGTGGGTCGCGGCCGCGCTGCTGCTCGCCGCGTGCGGGGGAGGGGGAGACAGCAGGGCGGGTGGAGGAGGTGCGGCCGCGGGAACTCCCGTCAACGGCGGGATGGCGGTGGTGGGGGTCAAGGCCGACTTCGGCGGGTTCAACCCCGTGTCGAACAGCGCCCTCGCCACCGACGAGGTGATCAAGTACATGCTGTTCACCCCGCTGGTGCAGTTCGACGAGAAGCTGAACGTGACGCCGTACCTGGCCGAGTCGTGGCAGCTCGCCGACTCCGGGGTGACCTTCAAGCTCCGCCGCGACGTGAGCTGGCACGACGGGCGCCCCGTCACCGCCGAGGACGTCAAGTTCACCTTCGACCTCGCCAAGAACCCCGAGAGCGCCGCCGGGGTCATCAGCACCTACCTGGGGCAGGTGAAGTCGGCCACGGTGGTCGACCCGTACACCATCCGCTTCGACTTCGTCGCCCCGCACGCCCAGGCGCTGGAAGACTTCTGGTGGGCCCCGCTCCCGAAGCACCTCCTGCAGGGCGTCGCCCCCGCGCAGCTCGCGCAGGCCCCCTACAACCTGAAGCCGGTGGGGAGCGGCCCCTTCAAGCTGGTCTCCTGGCAGCAGGGGCAGGCGCTCACCCTGGAGGCCAACCCGCGCTTCCCGCAGGCGCTGGGCGGCCGTCCGCGCCTGGACCGGGTGATCTTCCGCATCATCCCCGAGGCCACCACCCGCATGACCGAGGTGGCGAGCGGGACGGTGGACGTGGACTACTCCATCCTCCCCGACGAGGCCAAGCAGCTCCAGACGCAGCGCGGCCTCCGCCTGGAGCACTACCCCTCGCGCGAGATGACCTTCCTGGGGTGGAACAACGAGCGGGAGATGTTCAGGGACGCCCGGGTGCGCCGCGCCCTGACCATGGCGGTCGACCGGCAGCGGATCATCCAGGCGCTGATGTTCGGGTTCGCGCGTCCGGCCTCGGCGGTGATCCCCGCCTTCAGCCCCTTCAACCCCGGGCTCCAGCCCCTCCCCTTCGACCCGGCGGGGGCGAAGCAGCTCCTGGCGCAGGCGGGGTGGCAGGACACCAACGGCGACGGGATCGTGGAAAAGGGCGGCCAGCCGCTCCGGTTCACCATCATCACCAACGCGTCGAACCAGCTCTTCCAGGACATCGCCACCGTCGTCCAGCAGCAGCTCAAGGGGGTGGGGGTGGACGCGCAGATCCGCACCATGGAGTTCCAGACGCTGCTGCAGCAGCACAAGGCGCGGGACTACGACGCGATCATCACCAACTGGACGTGGGACTACTTCCGTCCCGATCCCACGCCGCTCTTCTCCTGCGCCGAGGCGCGCAAGCCCAAGTCGGCCAACCGGAGCGGCTACTGCAACCCGCAGGCGGACCAGCTCATGCAGGCCGGGCTGCGCGAGACCGACCCCGCGAAGGCGAAGCAGACCTGGACGCAGTTCTCCCAGCTGCTCCAGCAGGATCAGCCGCTGACGCTGCTGTACTGGACGGAGGAGATCGCCGGGGTGGGGCCGAAGCTGGAGGGGGCGCAGATGGACGCCCGCAGCAAGCTGGTGAACGTGGCGCGGTGGTGGATCCCCGCCAACCGGCGGCGGTAGGCGCGGAACTCCTCCCTCCGGCGCGCAGTACACGTCTGGGAGCCCCGCCGCGGCGGGGCTCCCGGCCGTCCGTGGCGCCCCTCTCCACCGTCCTCCCCGGGCGCGTGGCTCCCGCCGGAAAACCCGGACATCGAACCCGAAACACGATTCGACAATGCGAAACGCGCGAAGCTGGTCCCGGACCCTCGAGGCCGTCCTGCTGCTGGGAGCGATGGGGATGACGTCTGCGTGCGGCGGCGACCGCAAGGAGGGGGCGCCCGCGGCCGGGAACGCGGCCGGAGGCGCGGCGGCAGGGCAGGTGGAGCGGGGCGGGACGGCGATCCTGGCGGAGCTGGCGGACATGGACAAGCCCGTCCCGTTCATCTTCGACACCAGCCTGGACGGCGACCTGAGCGACATCATGTACATGCCGCTCCTGCGCGGGGTGTGGCGGGACGGGAAGCTGGTCTTCCTCACCTCGCACGACTCCCCCATGTCGCTCGCCTGGCACTGGGAGTACGTGGGGGCCGACTCCACCGCGATCCGCTACCGGATGCGCTCGGGGCTCAAGTGGTCGGACGGGGAGCCGATCACCGCGCAGGACGTGGTGTGGACCTACGGCATGATCAAGGACCCGCGGGTGGCCTCGCCGCGCCAGGACTACGTGGAGCGGATGGACTCCGTGACCGCCGAGAACGACTCCACGGTGGTCTTCTACTTCAAGGACCGCTACCCGGACATGCTCTTCCACTCCGGGCTGCCGATCGCGCCGAAGCACGCCTTCCAGGGGGTGGACCCGGCGCAGATCCGCTCCAGCCCGCGGGTGGTGAACCCCGGGAACGGGAACATGGTGGTGAGCGGGCCGTTCATGATCGGGCAGTGGAGCAAGGGGGAACGGATCGTCCTCGTTCCCAACCCCCGGTTCCCGATCCGGCCGAACCTGGACCAGATCGTCATCCGGGTGATCCCCGAGGCGACCACCCGCCTGGTGGAATTCCAGACCGGGCGCGTCGATTTCGTCCGTCCGATCCCGTTCGAGCAGATCCCCGCGCTCAGGTCGCAGGCACCAAACGTGCGGTTCGAGAAGGAGCAGAAACGCTTCTACGACTACGTCGGATACAACCCGAAGGCGTTCGCTCCCTTCGCCGACAAGGACATCCGGCTCGCGCTGGGGCTGGCGGTGGACGTGCCGGCGATCCTGAGGGCGCTGCAGATGCAGGAGTACACGGTGCCCGCGGGCGGGCCGTACTCCCCGATCTTCAGCGATCTGTACGATCCGCGGCAGCAGGCGCCGCTCACGTACGACACGGCGCGGGCGAAGCAGATCCTGGCATCGAAGGGGTGGCGGGACACCAACGGCGACGGAGTGCTGGACAAGGACGGGAAGCCGTTCCAGTTCACCCTGCTGACCAACGCGGGGAACCAGCGCCGGGCCGACGTCTCGCAGATTCTGCAGCAGCAGTGGAAGCGGATCGGGGTGGACGCGCGGCTCCAGCAGCTGGAAACCAACACCGTGTTCGACCGGCTGCGGAAGAAGAACTTCGAGGCGAACCTGATGGGGTGGGGCGTGGGGTTGTCCCCG
>JAFAYN010000543.1 GCA_019240375.1 Gemmatimonadota bacterium | reverse complement strand
GTCCTTCGGATAGAACATGAGCAAAACGTTCTGCTTGCCGCGGAAGTCGGACAGGGAAACGGTGTCCCCGGCCGTGGTCCGGGCGGAAAAGAGCGGGGCGTCCGCGCCCGCGTTGAGAAGCGTGTCCGTCGCCGACATGTGAGGTCCTCCGCTGGTTGGGATCGGGAGCTGCGGGTGCCGCGGTGAAGAATGGGCCGGAGGGAAGCGGATGGCAACAAACCGGCCACTCCCGAGCTTGCGGCGCCCGGCGCGATCCCGTAGCGTGCTCCGGAAAGCGCGCCCCTCCCGCCACGACCCGCCACCCCCGGTGAACGCACCATGAAGATCCTGTCCGAGTGGCTGACCCAGAGAACCGAGAACGCCCCCACCGCCGAGCACCGCAAGCTCGCCCCCATGGCGGCGCTGCGCATCCGCATGGCGTGGCAGAAGCTCAAGGCGCAGGCAGGCGAGGAGGACGAGGTGTGGCCCTTCGCCAACCCCTCCAACACCTGGAAGAAGCTGGGGAAGCACACCGGCTACGCCATCGTCCGCAAGGGGAAGATCGTGCAGAGCGTGACCGTGACCAGCAGCGAGTGAGCGCGGCGGGCAGGCGCCCCACGTTTGCCGCTTTCCGGGGCGCCGCGTAGATTCCGCCCCGCGCCCTCCCCGGGCGCGGCGGTCTCACCCATTTCCATCCTCCCAACGACGACCCGATGAACTTCCCTCTCCAGCTGAGCTTCAAGAAGATCGCCCTGTCGCCGCAGATCTCCGTCACCGACGCGGCCGGACAGCTCCAGCTCTACGTCAAGCAGAAGGCGTTCAAGCTCAAGGAGGCGGTCACCGTCTTCGCCGACGCCGAGCAGACCCGCCCCCTGTACCGGATGGCCGCCGACCGGGTGATCGACATCTCCGCGCAGTACCACATCGCCGAGGAGGGCGGGAGGGAGCTGGGGACGCTGCAGCGGAAGGGGATGCGCTCGCTGTGGAGGGCGCACTACGAGATCTCGCGCGACGGCGGGACGGTGATGCAGATCCGCGAGGAGAACCCGTGGGTCAAGGTTATCGACGGGCTGGTGGGGGAGATCCCGATCGTGGGGATCTTCTCCGGGTACATGTTCAACCCAGCGTACATCGTCTCGCGGAGCGACACGGGAACTCCCGTGCTCCGCATCAAGAAGCAGCCGGCCCTGCTGGAAGGGCGCTTCTCGGTGGAGAAGCTGGGCGACCTGAGCGACGGCGACGAGAAGCTGGCCGTGCTCGGCCTGCTGATGATGACCCTCCTGGAGCGCAGCCGGGGATAGCCTCTCCGGCCGGCTCCGACGCGCCGCGTGCGCGGGAACCCCCGACGTCGTCCCGCCGCGACGTCGGGGGTTTCGGTCGTATTCCACCCGGGCACGATCGTTGAACCCGTCCCCGCATTCGCAGCGGTGCCAGGGCCCAGACGGGAGACCACGGGTGGCGACGACGGATCCGGGAACGGAGGGAGGGAGCGGTTTCGTGCTCCGCGGAGTGGTGCAGGAAAAGCAGGGAACGCGCGTGCTGGACGGGCTGGACGTGACCCTCCCCGGCGGCGAGGTCACCGCGCTGGTGGGACCCTCCGGCGCGGGGAAGACCTCGCTCCTCCGCCTCCTCAACCGCCTGGACGACCCCACCGCCGGAACGGTCCTCTTCCGCGGCCGCCCCGTCGCCGGGTACCCGGTCCGGGAGCTGCGCCGCCGCGTCGGCTTCGTCTTCCAGGCGCCGGTGATGTTCCCGGGCACCGTGGCCGACAACCTGCGCGCGGCGGTGGCGCTCGCCGGCCCCGGGGAAGCCCCCGTCGCGGCGGACGAGCGCTGGGTCGCCGGCCTGCTGGAAAGCGTGGAACTCGACCCCGCCTACGCCCCGCGCGACACCGAGCACCTGTCCGGCGGCGAGAAGCAGCGCGTCGCCCTGGCGCGGGCGCTCGCCACCCGCCCGGAGGTGCTCCTCCTCGACGAGCCAACCGCCGCGCTCGACCCCGAGGTGGCGGAGCGCCTGATGTCGACCATCGTCCGCGTCGCCGCCGACAGCGGCCGCACCGTGGTGATGGTGACGCACCGCCTGGCCGAGGCGCGCGACTTCACCACGCACACGGTGATGATGGAGGCGGGACGCCTGGTGGAAGCTGGCCCCACACGGGCGCTGTTCGAGCGGGCCACACACGAGCGCACCCGCGCCTACCTGGCCTCCGCGTGAGCGCGCCGATGCTCGCGACGCTCGCCCTCGCCGCCGCGGGCGACCCGACCACGCTGGACGTTTCCTGGCTCGACCTGGGGCTGGCCGGCGCCCTGGTGCTGGCCGCGATGGGAATCTCGGCGTGGCAGCGGCTGGGGCTCGGGCGCGGCTTCGCCATCGGCGCGGTGCGGGCGACCGTGCAGCTGGTGGTGGTGGGGTACGTGCTGGTGTACGTCTTCGCGGCGGACCGGTGGTGGCTGGTGCTCCTGGCGCTGGCGGTGATGCTCGCCGCCGCGGCGCAGGCGTCCACCGGGCGGGTGGGCGCCCCCCGCCGCGTCGTCCTCCCTGTCACCGGGACGGCCATGCTGGTCGGCGCCGGGCTGACGCTGGCCTACGTGGACGCGGTGGTCCTCCGCCCGGGGCAGTGGTACGACCCGCGCTACCTGATCCCGCTCTTCGGGATGATCGTGGGGAACGCCATGAACGGCGCCGCCCTGGCCGCCGAGCGGCTGACCTCCGAGATGGAGAGCCGCCGCGGCGAGATCGAGGCGTACCTGGCCCTCGGCGCGACACCGGCCCGCGCCGCCGCCGAGCCGACCCGGCGGGCGCTCACCGCCGCGCTGATCCCCGCCGTGAACGCGCTGATGGTGGTGGGGCTGGTCACCCTCCCGGGGATGATGACCGGGCAGATCCTGGCCGGCGCCTCGCCGCTCCTGGCCGTGCGCTACCAGATCGTGGTGATGTTCATGCTCACCGGCGCGGTGGCGCTGACCTCCGCGCTGGTGGTGCTGGGGTACCGCAAGCGCTTCTTCACCGCCGCGGAGCAGCTGCGGCCGGGAGGGCCCGCGTAGTCCCGAACGACGAGAGGGCGACCCCGCCGCGGGATCGCCCTCTCGTCACCTCCTGCCGGACCCGCTCAGGCGCAGCCGCAGCCGCCCGGACGGAGCCCCGCCTCTTCCAGCGCCTCCTCCTCGGCGGTCGGCGCGCGCCACCCGCCGGAAAGGTCGAGCATCCGCCGCAGCGAGCGCTCGGCGCGCTCGCGCACGTCTTCGTCCAGCACCACCTCGTGCGCCCCGTGGTCGAGCGACCAGGCCAGCTTGGCGAGGGTGTTCATCTTCATGTTCCCGCAGATCGCCGCGCCGGAGAGCGGGATCAGCGTCTTTTCCGGGAAGCGCTGCTTCAGCCGGTCGATCAGCCCGCGCTCGGTGCCGATGATCAGCTCGTCGTGCTCCTCGGCGATGTCCACCATCTTCGAGGTGGAGGTGACGAAGTCGGCCTCGGCCAGCAGGTCGGCGCGTGCCTCGGGGTGGATCACCACCAGCGCCCGCGGGTGCTTTCTCCGCGCCTCGGCCAGCTCTTCGAGCACCAGGTCGTCGTGCACGTAGCAGTAGCCGTCCCAGGCGACGATGGAGCCCGGCCCTACCTCACCCTGCTCCTGCCCCGCCACCACGTACGGGCGCCCCGACTTCTCGGCAGTGTAGCGGGCCAGGTTGCGGTCCGGGACGAACAGGATGGTCCGGTCGGCCGGGATGGAGTCCACCACCTGCACCGCGTTGGCGGAGGTGCAGCAGATGTCGGACTCCGCCTTGACCTCGGCGGTGGAGTTGACGTACGCCACCACCACCGCATCCGGGTACCGGGCCTTGAGGCGCCGGAGCGAGTCGCCGGTGACGAAGTCGGCCATCGGGCACCCGGCGCGCAGGTCGGGCATCAGCACCGTCTTGTCGGGCGACAGGATCTTCGCCGTCTCGGCCATGAAGTGCACGCCGCAGAAGACGATCACGTCCGCGTCCGTCCGGGCCGCTTCCTGCGAGAGCCCCAGCGAGTCGCCGAGGAAGTCGCTGACCTCCTGGATCTCCACGCGCTGGTAGTTGTGCCCCAGGATCACCGCGTTCAGCTCTTCCTTGCGGCGGAGGATGCGGTCGCGCAGCTCCTCGCGGGTGAGCCGGGCGTAGTCGAGCGGGGTGCGGAAAGCGTCGAGGACCTGGATCAATGCTCACCTCGTCTTGGCGCGGGATGAGGGCGCCGATGCACGGCGCGTGAAGCCGCTGAATATAACGAAAAAGTCACTCCCGGACAAACAATTCACCATCAACACGTTACAAAGAAACGAACGAGAAAAGGGGAGGGAGTCCGCCGATCTTCGCGGGCTCCCTCCCCCTTCGGCTCACCGCGCGGACGTTCAGCCGCGGTGCACGCGTAGCGTCGCCACGTACGTCTCGGCGGGCGAGCCGCCGGTGCGGGGCTTGGGGTTCACGTCGCGCAGCTCGACGCGGTACTCGTCGAACGCGGCCACGTCCTTCCCGGGGGTGGTGCGGAGGGTGAGCGTGGAGGGCTGCTTCCCGGGCCGGACCAGGTTCAGCGTCACCACCGCTTCGCCCGCCCGGACGCACTGCACGTCGGTGGGGCACCGGGAGTCCTCCGGCACCTCCCTGAGCCCGACCGTGAGCTGCCCTCCGTCGACCGAGACCGACTCGCCGAGCCGGACGCTGAAGTCCTCGTCGAGCGCCGGCGAGGGCTGGGTGGTGAGGGCACAGGCCGCGGTGAGGGCGACACAAACGAGGGACCAGATCCGCATACGCTACCTCCTGTCCGAACGTGATCGCGACGGCCCCGCCCGGTCGAGGGCGGCGGTCCGGCGCACCGAAACGACCAGGGGCCCGCGGGCAGATGCCGCGAGCCCCTGTGCTCAGGACGACCGAACCGGCACGGAGGTCACACCGTGAAGGAGCTGCCGCAGCCGCACCCGCCGGAGGCGTTCGGGTTGTTGAAGGTGAACCCGGAGCCCTGGAAGGTGGACACGTAGTCGATCTCGGTCCCGGCCAGGTACTGCATGCTGAAGGGATCGACGAAGAGCTTGAGCTCGTTGACCTCTAGGACGAGATCGTCCTCGGCGGGCTCGTCCTCGATGTTCAGCCCGTACTGGAAGCCCGAGCAGCCGCCCGGGAGCACGCCGACGCGAAGGCCGGCCGCTTCGGAGGCGCCCTGCTCCTCCATGTATCGACGAACCTCGGCGACCGCGACCGGGGTCACGGAGATCGGGGAGGTGGTCGTGGCGTTCTCGGTCTGGATCTGCTGCATGGGACCCTCTGCTTTGAAAGTGAAAGACGGGTCAAGCGTCCCTGTCGCCCGTCCTCGGCGACGTCATACCCGCGCAAGCGTCTACGGTGCCGCAGGTTTCGCGCCCATCGACCCGCGTGCGCGAACATTTCACCCATGAAATATAATGATGTGCGGGAAGGCGGTCAATTCGGGCGTGCGCCCCTCAGCACGAGGTCCACCGCCTCCATGAGCGAGTCCACCACGAGCGTCCCGGCAGGAGCGCTCTCCGCTTCGTGCGCGTACTCCGGGGTGCGCACCAGGATCCCCGTCCCTCCCA
>JAFAYN010000513.1 GCA_019240375.1 Gemmatimonadota bacterium | reverse complement strand
CACCTGGCGCAGCGCCTCCTTGCCGGAGCTGGCCCGGACGATCTCGGGCCCCAGCGGCTCCAGGATCGCCTCCAGGGCGATCAGGTTCTCCGGACGGTCGTCCACCACCAGGATCTTTGCCCGCTCCGTGTCGCTCATCCGTACCTCTTGCCGGGCTGGGCGGGGCGCTGCTTCTGTAGCTCCACCAGGTGGGCGGCCATGCGGTCGAGCGGGACCACCGCGGCCTCGGGGACGGCGCGCAGGGCCGCGCTGGGCATCACGCGCACCTCGGCGGTCGCGGGGTCCTGGACGATCGCGCGCCCTCCCACGTCCACGATCCGCCGCAGGCCGCGCGAGCCGTCGCTGTTCGCTCCCGTCATCACCAGTCCCACCGTTCGCGCGCCGTATGCATCTGCCGTGGACTCGAAGGTTACGTCGATCGACGGGCGGCTGAAGCGCACCGGCTCGTCGGTGGAAAGGGAAACGAACCCGGGCTCCACCAGCAGGTGGTAGTCGGGCGGGGCGATGCACACGTGGCCGGGCTCGATCGCCTCCTTGTCCGTGGCCTCGGACACGGCCAGGCGGGTGCAGTCCTGGAGGAGGTCGCACAGCAGCTCGGAGTCCTTGCTCCGGTGCTGCACCACCACCACCGGGATCCGGAAGTCGCCCGGGAGCCCACTCACCAGGGTGCGCAGCGCCTGCAGCCCCCCCGCCGAGACGCCGATCACCACGATCCCGTACTCGTACTCCGACGGAGAGCCGCTCACTACCTCACCTTCCGGTAGATCTTTTCCTTGGCGTTCAGCACGTCGTACGCTTCCTCGTACCGGGTGAGCTTCAGCGACTCCTTGCTACCCAGCGCCAGGATCCCGAACATCGCCAGGCTGTCGTAGAACAGCCCGTGCACCCGGTTCTGCAGCGACCGGTCGAAGTAGATCAGCACGTTCCGGCAGAGGATCACGTTGAACTCGCTGAACGACCCGTCCGTCACCAGGTTGTGCTGCGAGAACACGACGTTGCGCGTGAGCGAGGAGTCGAAGAGCGCCCCGTCGTACATCGCCGTGTAGTACTCGGAGAACGACTTGGTTCCCCCCGCCCGCAGGTAGTTCTGCGTGTACTCCTGCATCTTCTCCAGCGGGAAGATCCCCGCCTTGGCGCGCTGGAGCACCACCTCGTTGATGTCGGTGGCGTAGATCCGGGCCCGCTCGTACAGCCCCTCCTCCTCCAGCAGGATCGCCATGGAGTACACCTCCTCCCCCGTGGAGCACCCCGCATGCCAGACCCGGATGAAGGGGTAGGTCCGCAGCAGCGGCACCACCTGCGTCCGGAAGGCCATGTAGAAGCTCGGGTCCCGGTACATGGCCGTGACGTTGATGGACAGGTCCAGGAGGAGCCGCTCCATCATCGCCGGGTCGTGCAGCACCCGCTCCTGCAGCCCGCTTATGGTACCCAGCCCCTCGGCCTCGATCCGCTTCCAGAGCCGGCGCTTCAGCGAGGCGTAGGCGTACGAGCGGAAATCGAACCCGTAGTGCCGGTAGACCCCCTCCATGAGGAGCTCGATCTCGATCTTCTCCAGCTCGGCCGCGTAGGTGTCCGGCGTATCAGGTAACTTCATTCGTGTCTTGTGCCTGGAGTGGGGCCGCAGTTCCCGTCGGGAGCGCGGACTGCCCCCGGCCCCGGCAATGAAAATGCCGCGAATCCGGTGCGTGCCGAAACGCGGCCGGATTCGCGGCATTTTCACCCCTCCCTACCGGTACAGCCAGACGCGCATCAGCGACAGGAGCTGGTCCACGTCCACCGGCTTGGTGATGTAGTCCGAGGCCCCCGCGGCGATGGACTTTTCCCGGTCGCCCTTCATCGCCTTGGCCGTCAGCGAGATGATCGGGAGGTTCCTGAACTGCTCCATCTCCCGGATGGCGCGGGTGGTCTCGTACCCGTCCATCTCCGGCATCATCACGTCCATCAGGACGATGTCCACGTCCGGGTTCTCGCCCAGCACCCGGATGGCGTCGCGCCCGTTCTCCGCGAACACCACCTTCATCCCCTGGTTCTCCAGCACGCTGGTGAGGGAGAAGATGTTGCGCACGTCGTCGTCCACGATCATCACCCGCTTGCCGGTGAACACCGACTCGCTGCTGTGCAGCTGCTCCAGCATCCGCCGCTTCTGGTCGGGGAGCTGCGACTCCACCCGGTGCAGGAAGAGCGCGGTCTCGTCCAGGAGCCGCTCGGGCGACTTGGCGTCCTTGACGATGATGGTCTCCGCGTAGCGCCGGAGCTGCGTCTCCTCCTGCGGGCTCAGCTCCTTCCCGGTGTAGATGATGATCGGGATCTCGCGGATGTCCGGGTTCTGCTTGATGGTCTCCAGCAGGTTGAACCCGTTCATCCCCTGCAGCCCCAGGTCGAGCACGATGCAGTCGAAGCGCTTCTCGGAGAGCGCCTGCAGCGCCTCCTCGGCCGTGGCGACGTCGGTGATCTCCACGTCCTCGTCGCCGACCAGCTCGATGATGCTCTGCCGCTGCATCTGGTCGTCCTCGACCACCAGCAGGTGCTTGACCTTCTCGTCAATGAAGTTGGAGATCCGCTCGAAGGCCGAGTCCAGCGCCTCCTTGTCGACCGGCTTCTCCAGGTACGAGATGGCGCCCAGGCTGAGGCCGCGGTGGCGCTTGTCCACCCCGGAGACGATGTGCACCGGGATGTGGCGCGTGTCCGGGTGGTGCTTGAGCCGGTCGAGCACCGTCCACCCGTCGATCCCGGGGAGGTCGATGTCCAGGGTGACCGCGTCGGGCCGGTACTCGTGCACCAGCTCGATCCCGGTCTCCCCGTCCAGCGCGACGATGGCCTTGAACCCCTTTTCCCGCGCCATGTCCAGGAGGATCCGGGCGAAGTTGGGGTCGTTCTCCACCACCAGCACCACCCGGTCGCCGGGCTCCACCGTGCTCCGGTCGTCGTGGATCCCCGCGCCCGAGGGCTCGCGGGGAGCGCGCCGCCGGTCCACCGAGACCTGGGGCGGGATGACGGTGGCCGTGCCCCCGCCCCCGCCGCCGCGCGGCGAGGGAGCGGATCCCCCGTCGTCGTCGCTCCCGCCACCCGAGCCCGGCCCGTCGTAGTGCTCCGGGAGGAAGAGGGTGAAGGTGCTCCCCTCGCCCTCGGTGCTCTCCACCCGGATCTCGCCGCCCAGCAGGCGCGCGATCTCGCGGGAGATGGAGAGCCCCAGCCCGGTCCCGCCGTACTTGCGGGAGGTGGTGCCGTCGGCCTGCTGGAAGGCCTCGAAGATCAGCCGCTGCTTGTCCTTGGCGATCCCGATCCCGGTGTCGCGCACCGCGAAGGCGATCACCCGGTCGGCGGCGTTCAGGTTGGGGTTGCCGAAGGGGCGCCCCTTGTCGGCCTCGCGGACGCTCAGGGTGATGCTCCCCTGCTCCGTGAACTTGAAGGAGTTGGCGAGCAGGTTCTTGAGCACCTGCTGGAGCCGCTGCCCGTCGCTGTAGATCGCCTCCGGGAGGTCCGGCGCGATCTCGATGTCGAAGCGCAGCCCCTTCTGGTCGGCCAGCGGGCGGAAGCTGCGGTCCACGTAGTCCCGGACGTCGGCCAGGAACACGTCGCCCGGGTTGATCTCCATCTTCCCGGCCTCGACCTTGGACAGGTCGAGCACGTCGTTGATCAGGTTGAGCAGGTCGGTCCCGGCCGCCAGGATGGTGCTGGCGAACTCGACCTGCTTTTCCGTCAGGTTCCCTTCCTTGTTGTCGGCCAGGAGCCGCGACAGGATCAGGAGCGAGTTGAGCGGGGTGCGCAGCTCGTGGCTCATGTTGGCCAGGAACTCGCTCTTGTACTTGGACGAGAGGGCCAGCTGCTCGGCCTTCTCTTCCAGCGCCAGGCGGGCCGCCTCGACCTCGGCGTTCTTCTGCTCCACCTTGCGGTTCTGCTCGGCCAGCAGCGAGGCCTTCTCTTCCAGCTCCTCGTTGACCTGCTGCAGCTCTTCCTGCTGCTCCTTGAGGGCTTCCTCGGAGGCCCGGAGCGTCTTGGCCTGCGCTTCCAGCTCGGCGTTGGTGCGGCGCAGCTCTTCCTGCTGCGACTGCAGCTCGGCCGACTGGCTCTGCAGCTCCTGGGTCAGCTTCTGCGACTGCTCGAGCAGCTCCTCGGTGCGCATGTTCGCCTGGATCATGTTGATCACGACGCCCACGCTCTCCGCCAGCTGGTCCAGGAACACCTGGTGGATGTCGGAGAAGGGGAGGAACGAGGCCAGCTCCACCACCGCCCGCACGTCACCCTCGAACAGGATGGGGAGGACGACGATGTTGCGCGGCGGGGCCTCGCCCAGCCCGGAGTTGATCTGGATGTAGTCTTCGGGGACGCCGGTGAGCAGGATCGGCTTCTTTTCCAGCGCCGACTGCCCGACCAGCCCCTCGCCCAGGTAGAAGCGGTTGTTGACGCTCTTGCGCGCCTTGTAGGCGTACGAGGCGATCAGCTTCAGCACCGAGGCCTGCCCCTCGCCGTCGGAGATGAAGAAGGCGCCGTGGTTGGCCCCCACCAGCGGGGTCAGCTCCGACATGATGAGGCGCGACACCGATTCCAGGTCCTTCTGCCCCTGCATCATCCGGCTGAACTTGGCCAGGTTGGTCTTCAGCCAGTCCTGCTGCTTGTTGGTCTCCGTGGTCTCGCGGAGGTTGGCGATCATCTGGTTGACGTTGCGCTTCAGCTCGTCGAGCTCGCCCTTCGCCTCCACGGTGATCGTCCGGGTCAGGTCGCCCTCGGTCACCGCGATCGCCACGTCCTTGATGGCTCGCACCTGGTTGGTGAGCGAGTTCGCCATCGCGTTCACGTTGTCCGTGAGCGCCCGCCAGGTCCCGGCCGCGCCGGGCACCTCCGCCTGGCCGCCCAGCTTCCCTTCGGTGCCCACCTCGCGCGCCACGCGGGTCACCTCGTCCGCGAAGACGGAGAGCCGGTCGACCATCGAGTTGATGACGTCCTTGATCTGGAGGATCTCGCCCTGCGCCTCGACCGTGATCTTGCGCGTCAGGTCACCGTCCGCGATCGCCGTCGCCACCGCCGACACGTCGCGCAACTGCACGGTCAGGTTGCCGGCGAGCTGGTTCACGTTGTCCGTCAGGTCGCGCCACACGCCGGCCACGCCTTCCACCCGCGCCTGGCCGCCGAGCTTCCCTTCGGTGCCCACCTCCTTCGCCACGCGGGTCACCTCCGAGGCGAAGGCGCTGAGCTGGTCCACCATGGTGTTGATGGTGTTCTTCAGCTCGAGCATCTCGCCCTTGACGTCCACCGTGATCTTGCGGCTCAGGTCGCCGCGCGCCACCGCCGTGGTCACGTCGGCGATGTTGCGCACCTGGCCGGTCAGGTTGCCCGCCATGAAGTTCACCGAGTCCGTCAGGTCGCGCCACACGCCCGCGACCCCCTCCACGTTGGCCTGTCCGCCCAGCCTTCCCTCGGTGCCCACCTCTCGGGCCACGCGGGTCACCTCCGAGGCGAAGGAGCTGAGCTGGTCCACCATCGTGTTGACGGTGTTCTTCAGCTGGAGCATCTCGCCCTTGACGTCGGCGGTGATCTTGCGGCTCAGGTCGCCGCGGGCCACGGCCGTGGTCACGTCCGCGATGTTGCGGACCTGCCCCGTCAGGTTGCTCGCCATGAAGTTCACCGAGTCCGTCAGGTCCTTCCACGTACCGCCCACGCCCGGCACCGCGGCCTGGCCGCCCAGGATCCCTTCCGTGCCCACCTCGCGGGCCACGCGGGTCACCTCCGCGGCGAAGACGGAGAGCCGGTCGACCATCGCGTTGATCACCTCCTTGATCTGGAGGATCTCGCCGCGCACCTCCACGGTGATCTTGCGGGTCAGGTCGCCGTCGGCGATCGCCGTCGCCACCGCCGACACGTCGCGCAGCTGCACGGTCAGGTTGCCGGCCAGCTGGTTCACGTTCTCGGTCAGGTCCCTCCACACGCCGGCCACGCCCTCCACCTTCGCCTGGCCGCCCAGCCGCCCCTCGGTGCCCACCTCGCGGGCCACGCGGGTCACCTCGTCCGCGAAGACGGAGAGCCGGTCCACCATCGCGTTGATGGTGTTTTTCAGCTCGAGCATCTCGCCGCGGACGTCGACCGTGATCTTCTGGCTCAGGTCGCCGTTGGCCACCGC
>JAFAYN010000497.1 GCA_019240375.1 Gemmatimonadota bacterium | reverse complement strand
TCCCCCTCTTTCTCCTGGCCCTCCTCCTCCTGCACTACCGGGAGTTCCACTACCCCGGGGGGAGCCACCGGCTGGCGCTGGGCTGGGAGTTCTTCTGCCTGGCGGTCTCGCTGGTGGGGCTGGGGGTGCGCGTGGTCACCATCGGGCTGGTCCCGCCGGGGACCTCGGGGCGGAGCACCCGCGCCGGGATGGGCGCGGAAACGCTGAACACCGAGGGGATGTACTCGGTGGTGCGGCACCCGCTGTACCTGGGGAACGCGCTGATGTGGCTGGGGATCGCCCTCCTGCCGCGCATCTGGTGGTTGGCGGTGCTCATCATGCTCGCGTTCGCCCTGTACTACGAGCGGATCATGTTCTCGGAGGAGGCGTTCCTGCGCGGCCGCTTCGGCGCCGCGTTCGAGGAGTGGGCCCGCGCCACCCCGGCCTTCTGGCCCCGGCTGCGCGGGTGGCGGGCGTCGGGGCGGGAGTTCTCGGCCCGCGCGGTGCTGCACCGCGAGCCCTCGGGGCTCCTGGCGATGCTGGCCTGCTTCGCCGCCTTCGACCTGCTGCAGAGCTACGCGGTGCGCGGGCGCTGGGCGCCGGGCCCGGTCTGGCCGGGGATCTTCTGCGCGGGGCTGGTGGTGTACCTGGTGCTCCGCGTGGCCACCCGCCGCCCGTCGCGCCCCCGCGGCCCCGCCCCACGCGACACCCTGCGTCCCCTGGAGGATTGAGACCGAGACCGATGCGCATCCTGAAAGAGCTGTTCACCAAGAACCGGGACTGGGCCGCGCGCATGACGGCGCGCGACCCCGATTTCTTCTCCCGCCTGTCCGGCCAGCAGTCGCCCGAGTACCTGTGGATCGGGTGCGCCGACAGCCGGGTGCCCGCCAACGAGATCGTGGACCTCCTCCCGGGCGAGCTGTTCGTGCACCGCAACGTGGCGAACGTGGTGGTGCACACCGACCTGAACTGCCTGTCCGTGCTCCAGTTCGCGGTGGACGTGCTCAAGGTGCGCCACGTGATCGTCACCGGGCACTACGGGTGCGGCGGGGTGCGGGCGGCGCTGCTGAACTCACGGCTGGGGCTGATCGACAACTGGCTCCGCCACGTGCAGGACGTGCAGCACAAGCACCGTGACCAGCTCGACGGCATCGTGGACGAGGAGGAGCGCCTGGACCGGCTGTGCGAGCTGAACGTGATCGAGCAGGTGGTGAACGTGTGCCAGACCACCATCGTCCAGGAGGCGTGGGAGCGCGGGCAGCCGCTGGCCGTGCACGGGTGGATCTACCGCCTGCAGACCGGGCTCCTGCACGACCTGAACGTCGTCGTCGCCGGTCCGGACGAGATGGCGGCGAGCTACGAGGCGGCCGTGAGCGGCGGGGACGTCGCCCCCTCTCCCTGAGGCGGGCCGTCCCCGGCGGGAAACAAAAGGCTACCGCCCGGTCCATGCACCACTTACATTGAGCGGTGTCCCTCCCGGACAATCCAGGAACACCCCTTCCGTCGTCCCGCATTTCCCTCTTGACCCGTCTACACGGCCCCGCCCCCGAGGCGCCCGAGCTGTTCATCCCCCCCGCGGTCCCCACCGACCCCGGCGAGCTGCTCCTCTTCCTCCGCACGCAGGAAGAGTGGTTCCGCGCCGTGTTCGAGGGCGCGGCCATGGGGATCGGGATCGTGAACATGGAGGGGCGCTTCATCGAGGCCAACGCGGCGTTCCTGCGCATGGTGGGGTACGACCTGGACGAGGTCCGGGAGATGCCCTTCACCTCGCTC
This sequence comes from Gemmatimonadota bacterium, assembly GCA_019240375.1. Classification (GTDB taxonomy): domain Bacteria; phylum Gemmatimonadota; class Gemmatimonadetes; order Longimicrobiales; family Longimicrobiaceae; genus JAFAYN01. The sequence goes on along the minus strand of JAFAYN010000497.1, from coordinate 5,382 downwards.
AACCACCCCGACGACAACGCCCGCAACGTCCCGCTCTTCCGCCAGCTGGTGGCCGGGAAGCTTTCCCACTACCAGATGGAGAAGCGCTACCGGTGCAAGGACGGCTCCTTCCTCCCCGTCCGGCTGACCACCTCGGTGGTGCGCGACGCGGCGGGGCAGCCGCGCTTCTGCGTGGCGATGGTGGAGGACATCACGGAGCGACACCGCGCCGAGGCCGAGCGGAGGGAGCTGGAAGAGCGGCTGCGCCACAGCGCGCTGCACGACCCGCTCACCGGGCTCCCCAACCGGGTGCTGCTGATGGAGCGCCTGGCGGCGGCGGTGGAGCGCTGCGACGAGGAGGAGGGGGTAGCCTGCGCGGTCCTGTTCCTGGACCTGGACCGCTTCAAGGTGATCAACGACTCGCTGGGGCACTTCGTCGGCGACCAGCTGCTCTGCAGCGTGGCGAACCGGCTGCGCGAGTGCGTGCGCGGCACCGACACGGTGGCGCGCTTCGGGGGGGACGAGTTCGTCATCCTGCTCGACGGGACCGACGCGAGCCAGGCGGTCGCGGTGGCGGGGCGGATCCAGCGTGAGCTGGCCGCCCCCTTCGACCTGGACGGCTACGAGGCGTTCACCACCGCCAGCATCGGGGTGGCGCTGGCGGAGCGGCCGGACGAGCGCCCGGAGCACCTCCTCCGCAACGCCGACATGGCCATGTACCGCGCCAAGGGCGCCGGGATGGCGCAGTGCGCGGTGTTCGACCGCTCGATGCACGCCGCGGCGCTGGAGAGGCTGCAGCTGGAAACCGACCTCCGCCACGCGCTGCAGCGTGGCGAGCTGCGCCTGCACTACCAGCCGCTGGTGCACCTGGGGACGGGGCGGGTGGCCGCGCTGGAGGCGCTGGCCCGCTGGGAGCACCCCGAGCAGGGGATGATCTCCCCGGCCCGCTTCATCCCGGTGGCGGAGGACACGGGGATGATCCTCCCGCTGGGGAGCTGGGTGCTGGCAGAGGCGGCCCGGCAGCTTGCGGAGTGGCGCGCGGAGATCCCGGAGGTGGACGCGCTGGAGGTGAGCGTCAACGTGTCGCCCAAGCAGCTGCGCGACCCGGGGCTGGTGGAGGAGATCCGCGCCCTGCTGGAGGAGCACGCCCTCCCCCCGCGCTGCCTGAAGCTGGAGCTGACCGAGAGCTCCATGCTGGACGACCCCGCCGCCTCGGCCGCGCTCCTGCACCGGCTCAAGGGGATGGAGGTGGAGCTGTACCTGGACGACTTCGGGACGGGGTACTCCAGCCTCAGCTACCTGCACCAGCTCCCGCTCAACGCCATCAAGATCGACCGCTCGTTCATCCACGGGCTGGAGGGCTCCCCGTCGGAGCGGCAGGGGAACACCGAGATCGTCCGCACCATCGTCACCCTGGCGCGCAGCCTGGAGGTCCCGGTGGTGGCGGAAGGGGTGGAAACGCCGGAGCAGCTTGCCGCCCTGCGCGAGCTGGGGTGCGACTACGGACAGGGGTACCTGTTCTCCCGCCCGGTGGAGAGCGGCGCCGCGAGGGACCTGCTCCTGGCCGACCCACGCTGGTAGCCGCCGCGGCGGCAGGAGGGAAAGCGAGCACGAGAAAGCCCCGCCGGCAACCGCCGACGGGGCTCTTTTCCATCCCTACTCCGCGGGGGGAGGAGGAATCAGCCTGTCGAGCGCATCGATCAGGGGCGGGAGATCGCGCTGGACGATGTCCCACACGCGGCTCAGGTCGATTCCCCGGTAGTCGTGTACCAGGCGGTTCCGCATCCCGATGATCGCGCGCCAGGGGATCTCGGGGTGAGCATCCCGGAACGGCTGCGAAACCCGTGAGGCGGCTTCCCCGATCAGCTCGACGGCCTTGGACAGCGCGAACTGCTCCATCCGGGCGGAGCGCAGACGCTCGGAGGTCAGACCCTCGGCCATGGACCGGGCATCGCGGGCGAACTCCCGCATGTCCCACAGGTAGGCGAGGTCCCGCTCCTCAGGCTGCATACACCACCCGGTGCGTCCGCAGGATGTGGCTCCGGCGAAACGGGTTCGTGACCGCGCTCTTTTCCACCAGGTCGACCGGACGGCCGAACACCGCCTCCAGCTCCTGCTGCATCCGCTCCCAGTCCTCCCACCCCAGCTCCGTTCCGGGCTCGAAGACCACCAGCACGTCCACGTCGCTGTCGGCGCGGAAGTCCTCGCGCAGCACGGAGCCGAAGAGCGAGAACTCGGTGACGTGCCAGCGCCGGCAGAACTCGGCGATCCGCTCCTGTGGAATCTCGACGTTGCTCCGCATCTGCTTTCGCCTCCGGATGATCTCTCGGCACCCGCGGCAGGTTAGTACGGGAAAGCCCCGCCGGCAACCGCCGACGGGGCTTTCTCGTGTGCCTCGTAAAGGAGCCGTGGCTCAGCCTCCGGCGGCCACCGCCTGCAGCGCCCGGGTCGCCAGAGCCCAGGCGGAGAGCGGGGCCCGCTCGTCGGCGCGCAGCTCTTCCAGCAGGGCTCGGTACGCCTGCACCTCCCGGGCGTGCCGGCGGGTGAACTCCTCCAGTGCGCCGTCCACCCCGCGCCCCTCGGCGCTCCCGGCGAGCACCGCCTGCACGATCTCCCGCTGGGCGCGGGTCACGTCCTCGGCCAGGGCGGCGGCGTGACGGCGGTCCCACGAGTCGTCGCCCGCCACCCGGCGCAGCGCCTGGCGCACCTCGGCCATCCCGAAGCGCTCCGCCACCAGGTAGTACGCCTGCGCCGTCGCCACCGCGTCGGTCCCGCCGTCGCGGGCGATGCGCAGCACGTCCAGGAGCTGCGGGAGGAAGCGGAGGGTGATCAGCCGCTCGGCGAGCGCGCGCTCCACCCCCAGCCCCACCACCTCCGCCAGCCGCTCCTCGAAGACGCGGCGGTCCTCCCCCGTCACCGTCGAGGCGAAGTCGCCGCGCAGCCGGGCCAGCCCGCCGCGCAGCTCCTCGATGGTCGCCGGGGTGGGGAGGTCGGCCGGGACGTTGGCGAGCACCCAGTGGGTGGTGGCTTCCAGCACCCGGGCCAGCCCCAGCCCCCAGCGGTACACCGTGGCGGTGGGGAAGCGCCCCTCCGCCCGGTCCAGGTCGGCGCGGATCTCCGCGGCGCCCGAGATCCGGCTGGCGATCAGCCACGCCCGCGCCACCGAGGCCAGGTCGCTCCCGGTGTCGCGCGCCACCCGGTGCAGGAACGACGACCCCATCAGGTTGACCAGGTCGTTGACTAGCTCGGTGGTGACGATCTCCCGCCGCAGCCGGTGCGCCCGCAGCCGCTCCACTCCGGCGGTCTCCACCGCCGGCGCGGGGAAGTACTCCACCAGGTACGATTCCGTGGCCGGGTCGTCCGGGAGGGCGGAGGCGAGCAGGTTGGACTTGGCATACAGCTTGGCGTGCGCCAGCAGCACCGACAGGGTGGGGCGGGTGAGCCCGGCCCCGCTCTGCGCCACCTCGTGCATGGTGTCGGTGGTGGGGAGCCCCTCGGCGTTGCGGTCCACCCGCCCGTCGCGCTCCAGCGCGGTGATCAGCGCCACGAAGTCGTCCAGCGCCTCCTGGCTGCGCGCTTCGTCCAGCGACACCGCCAGCGACTGCCCGACGTTGTTGCGCAGCACCAGGTGCGAGACGTCGTCGGTCATGCTTTCCAGCAGCCGGTTCCGCCCGTCCTCGTCCATCTGGCCGGAGCCGACCACGGCGTTGAGGAGGATCTTGAGGTTGACCTCGTGGTCCGACATGTCCACGCCGGCCGAGTTGTCCAGCGCGTCGGTGTTGATCCGCCCGCCGCGGCGTGCGTAGTGGATGCGCCCCTTCTGGGTGAAGCCCAGGTTGCCGCCCTCGCCCACTACCTGGCAGCGCAACTCGTCGGCGTTGATGCGCACCGGGTCGTTGGTGGTGTCGCCCGCGTCGGCGTGGGTCTCGGTGGGGCTCTTGACGTAGGTCCCGATCCCGCCGTTCCAGAGCAATTCCACCGGGGCCTTGAGCACCGCGCGGATCAGCCCCTCGCCGTCCACGCTCTCCACGCTCTCGTCGATCCCCAGCGCGGCGCGGACCTCCGGGTTCAGGCGCACCTCCTTGGAGGCGCGCGGGACGATCATCCCCCCCGGCGAAAGGAGGCTCCGGTCGTAATCCTCCCAGCTGGAGCGCGGGAGCGCGAACATCCGCTCCCGCTCGGCGAAGCTGGTGGCCGGGTCCGGGTTCGGGTCCAAAAAGATGTGCCGGTGGTCGAAGGCGGCGACCAGGCGGATCTGCCGGGACAGGAGCATCCCGTTCCCGAACACGTCCCCGCTCATGTCGCCGATCCCCGCCACGGTGAAGGGCTCGGACTGGATGTCCTTCCCCATCTCGCGGAAGTGGCGCTTGACGCACTCCCAGGCGCCGCGGGCGGTGATCCCCTCCTTCTTGTGGTCGTACCCCTGGCTCCCGCCCGAGGCGAAGGCGTCGCCCAGCCAGAAGCCGTACTCGGCGGCCACGGCGTTCGCGGTGTCGGACAGGTGCGCGGTCCCCTTGTCGGCGGCGACCACCAGGTACGGGTCGTCGCCGTCGTGGCGCACCACCCCCTCGGGGTGCACTACCCGGCCGTCCACCAGGTTGTCGGTGACGTCCAGCAAGCCGCGCATCAGGGTGCGGTACTGCTCGGCCGCCTCGCGCCCCATCTCGTCGCGGTCGGCGTACACGCGCCTGGTGATGAAGCCGCCCTTGGAGCCGGAGGGGACGATGGTGGCGTTCTTGACCACCTGCGTGGTCACCAGCCCCAGGATCTCGGTGCGGAAGTCGTCCGGGCGGTCGGACCAGCGGATCCCACCGCGCGACACGGGAGCGCCGCGCAGGTGGATCCCCTCCATCCGGGCCGAATGGACGTACACCTCGTACAGGAGGCGCGAGCGCTTCAACTCCTCCATGTCGGCGGAGCGCACCTTGACGGAGATGTACGGGACCCCGCCGCTGCGCCGGGTGGGGTCGGCGGCGCCGTTCCGGAAGTAGTTGGTGCGGACGGTGGCCCCCACCAGGTTCCCCAGCCGGCGCAGGGCGCGGTCGTCGGCCAGCGAGCCGACGCCCTCCAGCGCGCGGACGAACTCGCCCCAGAGCGCATCCCACTCCCCGGCCGCGGCGGTCCCCGCCGGGTCGAAGCGGGCGTGGAAGAGGCGGATCAGGAGCCGGGCCACCTCCGGGTAGCGCACCAGGGCGCGCGCCGGGGCCAGCCGGGTGGGAACGGCGCCGATCTGCGCGGCGTAGTTGGCGTAGGTGCGGAGCACGTCCACCTCGCGCCAGCGCAGCCCGGCGCGCAGGGTGAGCGCGTTGAAGGCGTCCTCCGGGGCGTCCCCGGTCCACACGGCCAGGAGGAGCTCCGCCAGGGTGGGGAACGCCTCCGGGGCGATGCGCCCGGCGTCGCGCG
>JAFAYN010000442.1 GCA_019240375.1 Gemmatimonadota bacterium | reverse complement strand
TCCCCCTGATCAACGAGATCGCGGAGGTGCAGGCCACCCGCGTCCTGCTCGACGAGTGCCTGGAGGAGCTGCACCGGGAGGGGATTCCCGTGCCGGACAGCTACTCGCTGGGGGCGATGGTGGAGACCCCCGCGGCGGCGATGTCGGCGGCCGAGCTCGCCCGGCACGTGGACTTCTTTTCTATCGGGACCAACGACCTGGTGCAGTACACCCTGGCGGTGGACCGGGGCAACTCCCGCCTGTCCAAGCTGTACAACCCCTTCCACCCGGGCGTCGTCCGGCTGATCCGCTCCATCGTGGACGCGGGCCGTGCCGCGGACATCGAAGTCGGCGTGTGCGGCGAGCTGGCCGCGCACCCGCTCGGCGCCTTCATGCTGGTGGGGATGGGGGTGCACTCGCTGAGCGTCGGCCCCTCCGCTCTGGCCGAGATCAAGAAGGTGATCCGCTCCACCAGCGCCGACGCCGCCCGCGAAGCGGTGCGCGAGGCGCTGGCCGCGGGGACCCCCGGCGAGGTGGTCGAAGCGCTGACCCGGCACGCCCGCGACTGGATCGACCTGACCCGTTTCTCGGCCGCCTGGAGCTTGTCGGCCTCCGCCTGAAGTGGTATCTTAGGCCCGCCGTACCTCCCAACTTTACACCACTTAGCAGACAGGAGCCGTCGTGGCGCAGCGCCAGCTCTTCACCTCCGAGTCGGTCACCGAGGGGCACCCGGACAAGATCGCCGACCAGATCTCCGACGCGGTGCTCGACGCCATCCTGGAGGCGGACCCGAGCGGCCGCGTCGCCTGCGAGACGCTGGTCACCACCGGCGTGGCGGTGATCGCCGGCGAGATCACCACCAAGACGTACGTGGACATCCCCTCCATCGTCCGCGGGACGCTCAAGGGGATCGGCTACACCGACGCCTCGTACGGAATCGACGGCGACACCTGCGCGGTGATGACCACCATCGACCAGCAGTCGCCCGACATCGCCATGGGGGTGAACACCGGCGGCGCGGGCGACCAGGGGATGATGTTCGGGTACGCGGTGCGGGAGAACGACGAGCTGATGCCCATGCCGATCCTCCTGGCGCACCGGCTCTCCTCCCGCCTGGCGAGCACCCGCAAGACCGGCAAGCTCCCCTGGCTGCGCCCGGACGGGAAGTCACAGGTGACGGTGGAGTACGACGGCAACCGTCCGGTGCGCATCGACACGGTGGTGATCAGCACCCAGCACTCGGCCGAGGTGGGACCGGAGCAGATCCGCGAGGAGATCATCGAGCGGGTGATCGTCCCGGAGATGCCGGCGGAGCTGTTCGACCGCGACAACTGCACCTTCCACATCAACCCCACCGGGCGCTTCGTGATCGGCGGCCCGCACGGGGACGCGGGGCTCACCGGGCGCAAGATCATCGTCGACACCTACGGCGGGATGGGACGCCACGGCGGCGGCGCCTTCAGCGGCAAGGACCCGACCAAGGTGGACCGCTCCGCCGCGTACGCCGCCCGCTGGGCCGCCAAGCACGTGGTGGCCTCGGGGCTCGCCGACCGCTGCGAGATCCAGCTCGCCTACGCCATCGGCGTCGCAGAGCCGGTCTCGGTGCGGGTGGACACCTTCGGCACCGGGAAGATCGACGACGAGCGGATCTCGAAAGCCGTACAGGAGGTGTTCGACTTCCGCCCGGAGGAGATCATCTCCGCCCTGCAGCTGCGCACCCCGATCTACCAGCCCACCGCGGCGTACGGCCACTTCGGCCGCACCCCGGAAACGCGTACGAACGGGCGCGAGGTCCGGCTCTTCCCCTGGGAGAGCACCGACCGGGTGGACGCGCTGCGCGCCGCGGCCGGCGAGTAGCGGACCGGTCCGGAGGGCGGCTCCCTCGCGCCGGGGGAGCCGACACGTGGGAGATCGATGCGGAGGTGGAGGGTCCGGGGGAGCGTCTGGGCTCCCGGCACCGTCCACCTTCGTACGTCAAGGCAGGGGACCATGATTCAGGTACGAGTGCAGAGCCTGGGACTCGACCAGGCTTCCAAGACGCCGGTGGTCATCCTCCAGGAGACCGGGGGGGCGCGGATCCTCCCCATCTGGATCGGCCCCGCCGAGGCGAGCGCGATCGCCATGGAGCTGGCCGGGATGAAGTTCGCCCGACCGCTCACCCACGACCTCTTCCCGGCGCTGATCCGCGGGCTGGGCGGGACGCTGACCCGCGTCCTGATCACGCGCGTGGAGGACAACACCTACTACGCAGAGATGGTGATCCGCCGCGGCGACGAGGTGTTCACGGTCGACGCCCGCCCCTCCGACTCCATCGCCATCGCCCTGCGGCTGAGCGCGGAGCTGTACACCAGCGACGAGCTCCTTTCCGGGAACACGGTGCAGTTCACCGACGTGGAGGAGAGCCCGGAAAGCCCGGAGGGCACCGGGCTCGACATCCCGGAAGCCCCGGAAGCCTCGGCCGAGAACGAGCCTTCCAAGCTGACCCCCGAGCAGCTCCAGGAGTACCTGAAGAAGCTCAACCCCGAAGACCTGGGACGCTTCAACCCGTGAGCAAGACCGCTTTCCGCTTCCCGCTCTTCGCGCTCCTGCTCGCGCTGGCCGCGCTCCTCCCCGCGCGCGGCCTGGCCGCCCAGGAGATGCTGCGCGGCCGCGTGGTGAAGGGGGGCGCCGGCGTGGGGAGCGTCCCGGTCACCCTGCACCGGGTGACGCGCGACACCGCCGGGGCGATCCGCTCCGGCACCACCGCCCCCGATGGCTCCTTCGCCCTCGCGCTCCCCCCCGCCGACGGGAACGGCTTCACCGTCTTCTTCGTGACGG
>JAFAYN010000177.1 GCA_019240375.1 Gemmatimonadota bacterium | reverse complement strand
CCGAGAGCGTGACGGCCAGCGCGTTGAGGGAGAGCGTCCCACCGGACTCGCGGAGGGCGCGCGTCGCCCACCGGTGCGCCACCGGCCGCACCACGAGGAACATGAACGCCCCGAACACGACCGTTTCCGCGACCATGAGCGCGGTCTGCCGCAGGTCCGACTGCGAGCGGACGATGCTGGTGACCAGGGCCAGGAGGATCCACCCGGCCGCGTCGTCGATCGCCGCCGCCGCGATGGTGATGGCGCCCAGGCGGGTCCGGTTCAGGCCGTACTCGATCATGATGCGCCCCAGGATGGGGAGCGCCGTGATGCACATGGAGGTGGCGATGAACAGCGAGAACGCCGTCTCGTTGACGCCGTGCCCAACGTGCGGGTACATCACCCTGGCCACGCCGATCCCCAGGGCGAACGGCAGCACGATCCCCCCGATGGAGATCATGAGCGGGGCCCTGGAGTTGGTGCGCAGGTGCCCGAAGTCGAAGTCCAGCCCGATGAGGAAGAGGAGGAGGACCAGCCCCAGCCGGGCCGTCACTCCCATGATCGACTCCACCGAGGGATCGAACACCCGGTGGAAGACGTCGGGGAACATCCCCCCGAAGAGCGACGGCCCGAGGATGAGCCCCGAGGCGATCTCGCCGCAGACGATGGGCTGCCCGATCTTGCGGAAGGTGGTTCCGAAGACCCGGGCGGTGATCATGATGACGGACACCTGGATCAGGACGATCATCAGGAGGATCTCGGGGCCGTGGCCCCCGGCGCTGACGGGCGTTGCGATCATGTCTCGGAAGGATGAGTAGCGGGTGGAAGCACGCGGCCGGTCGGCGCTGCGGCTCGTGGGGAGTGCCCCTCCCGGACGGGAGGGGGTCGAACGGACCGAAGGGCGCGGAACGGCTAGAGGGCGCCGACGGAGATGGTCCCGGCGCGGAGGCGGACGGTGTAGTGCCCTCCCCCGGTTCCGCGGGCGTTGAACTGCCGGCCCACGGGCTTACCGTCCACGACGACGGTCCCGTCGGGGGCGGAGCAGTCCACGCTGCTCCCCTGCGGGACCCGCAGGTCGACGGTGCCGGTCCGCCCCTGGACCTGGAGGCTCTCGAACCGCCCCGCGGCGACGACGTTCGCGCGCCCCGAGCGGACCGTGACGGCCGCCGTGCCGGGGACGTACACGTCGTGCCGGTACCTTTCGGAGGAGACCGTCACCCCTAAGGAGAGCGCCGGCAGGCGCGGCACCGGCTCGACCAGGACGCGGCTCCCTTCGCGGGTGGCCCTCAGGGTGTACGGCCCGCGGGAAGCACGGTTGGACCACCCCATCACCCGCTCCTGCTCGACGGGCGCCATCTCCAGCCGCCACGCGGTCCCGCCCACGGGGTGGAGGACGACGTCCCCTTCCAGCTCCAGCACCAGGGTGTCGCCCCGGGCGAGTGTCCCGGAGTACGACGCCGGGCCGGAGGTGGAGGACGGGCCCGGGTACAGCGCCAGCAACAGGGCTGCGCTCAGTATCGCTTTCATTCGATTTCGCTCTTTTTCAGACGTGTACCATGCGTTCGTGCGAACGCGGGATCGCGGCCGCTCGGGGAGCGGGCCGCGCTTCGGTCAGGCCGTCGCCACTTCCAGCGCCAGCCCCACCTCCACGGGCTCCGGGGCGGCCGGCGTCGGCTTCACCATGTCCGGCAGCTCGTGTTCCACGCGGCGGATGCGGGGGAGCAGGGCGGCGCCCAGGATCGCGACCGCCGCCACCCCGCCGCTGGCGACCATCAGCACCGCCGCGCCCCGCCCCGGGCCGTCGCCGACCAGGACGCCGAGCAGGTGCGCCGCGGCGCCGCCCCGCGCCAGGAGCGGAGCGACCAGCCGGTCGATGAGTAGCCCGCACGCCAGGTAGGCCACGGGGACGGTGGAGTTGGAGATCGCGGAGCGGAGCGAGAAGACCCGCCCCTGGATCGCGGGGTCGGTCTTCACCTGCCAGATCGCCTGCGAGCACCCGGCGAGGATGGGGAAGGCGAACCCCGTCGCCACGACGCACACGGTCACCAGCGGCAGCGAGGGGCGGAGCCCCATGGCCGCCAGCGCGGCGGCGAAGACGAGGCCCGCGCCCACGATCCCGTGGATGCGGAGCCGGGGCCCGCCCCACGCGCCCATGGCCACGCTCCCCGCCAGCATCCCCACCCCCGCCGAGGTCATCACCGCCCCGAGCGCCGCCGCGGAGGCGAAGCCGAGCACCATGGGCCCCAGCGCCGCCTGGAACGAGGCGAGGCTCAGGTTCAGCACCGCGAACACCACCAGGAGGCCCAGGAGCCCCGGGCGGCGCTGGATGAAGGCCCACCCGTCCCGGGTGTCCCGCCAGAGGGGGAGCCCCCTGGCATCGGACCCATCCTCCGGCCGTACGGAGGGGATCCGCACCGCCAGCAGCGTTGCCACGCCGACCAGGAAGGTGGCGAGGTCGATCAGCAGCACCCCCGGCACCCCCACGGCGAACACCAGCCCCCCCGCCGCCAGGGGCGCGAAGATCTGCGAGAGCGCCTGGCCCGCCTGCATCATGCCGCTGGCGCGCCCGTACTGCTCCTTGGGAACCAGCACGGTGACCGAGGCGCTGTACGCGGGCCGCTGGAAGGCCCCGTACACGGCGCTCGCCGCGGTGGCGAGGTACACGTGCCAGGCTTCCAGCCCGCCGCGGTACATCAGCACGACCACGACGGCGGTGCCGACCGCGGCGGCGGCGTCGCTAAAGATCATGATCCGGCGCCGGTCCATCCGGTCCACCACCACCCCCGCGAAGGGCGACACCAGGATCCCGGGGAGCACGGAGCACAGGAGCACCAGCCCGAAGCGGGTCGCGGAGCCGGTCTGCTGCAGGATCCAGATCCCCAGGGCGAAGCCGCTCATCCCGCTGCCGAGAAGCGAGACGACCTGCCCCACCCAGATGACGAGGAAGGTCCTCATCTCCTTCATTGCGTTCTGCGGTGCCATTCGTTTGCCTTCGGGAATGTCCGGGTCGCCCCGGTGCTGGGGTGCGACGCTCATGCGCCCGGCCTCGCCGCGGCGCGCTCCAGGCATGCCGACAGGATGCCGGCGAGCGCCTGGACGTGGGGCTCGCGGATCATGCTGAAGTGGTTTCCGGGAACGGAGTGCAGCTCCATCCCCTCCCCCGCCAGCCGGAGCCAGCCGGCCGTGGGATCGCTCCTCCCCTCCGCCAGCTCCTGGCCGGCGCGGAGATAGAGCAGGCGCCCCGGGTACGGGGCCGGGACGTAGGCGCGGGCGGCGCGGGCGTTGGCCACGCGCACCGTCGGGAGCCCGCGGAAGTGCGACGGCGGGAGGTGGTCGGGAAGGAGGGCGGCCCGCTCGCGCTCCATCTCGCGGACCAGCTCCTCCCGCACCCGGGGAGCCGGCTCGTCGTCCCGATCCGGCGACGGGACCTCCGCCGTGTCGATCATCGCCAGCAGGGCCACTTCGCAGCCGGCGGCCCGGAGCTGCTGCGCCATCTCGTACGCGAGCAGCCCTCCGGTCGACCATCCGGCCAGGTGGTACGGCCCCCGGGGCTGCACCTCGCGCATCGCCCGCACGTAGCGGCCGGCGATCTCCTCCGCGCGGTCCAGGGGGAGCTCGTCGCCCGCCAGCCCCTGCGCCTGGAAGGCGTGGACCGGCTGGTCGGGGTGCATGTGCCGCGCGAGCTGCGCGTAGCAGAAGACGTGGCCATCGCCGCCGTGCACCAGGAAGAGGGGAGGGCGCGATCCGGTCGGGCGCAGCGACACCAGGGGCGATCCGAGCGACGCTCCCGCGGCGCCCGGCACCTCCGCGGCGAGCTGCTCGACGGTGGGGGCGCGGAACAGGGTGACGAGCGGGATGGCGCGGCCCAGGGCGACCTCCATCTCCGAAAGGAGCCGCACCGCCAGGAGGGAGTGGCCGCCCATCTCGAAGAAGTTGTCGCGGATCCCCACCCGCGGCACGCCGAGCACGGAGGCCCAGACGGAGCAGAGCAGCTCCTGCAGCGCGTCGCGGGGCGCGGCGTAGCCCGTGTCCGTCCCGGCCGGACCCCCTTCCGGGGCCGGGAGGGCGCGGCGGTCGATCTTGCCGTTGGGGCTCAGCGGGAGGTGGTCCAGGAAGACGAAGGCCGAGGGGACCATGTGCTCCGGGAGCCGGTCCCGGAGGTGCGCCCGCAGCTCCGCGGGGCCCACCCCCTCGTCGGCGCGGACCACGTACGCCACCAGCCGCCGGTCGCCGGGGACGTCCTCGCGGGCCGTGACCACGGCGTCGCGCACTCCCGGATGGCGGGCGAGCACGGCGTCGATCTCCCCCAGCTCGATGCGGAAGCCGCGGATCTTCACCTGGTGGTCGATCCGCCCCAGGTACTCCAGCACTCCCTCCCCCGTCCACCGCGCCAGGTCCCCCGTCCGGTACAGCCGTGCTCCTGGCTCCGACGAGAACCCGTCCGGCACGAACTTCTCCGCCGTCAGCTCCGCGCGTCCCAGGTACCCCCGCCCCACCTGCACCCCCCCGATCAGCAGCTCCCCCGCCACCCCGATCGGTGCCGGAGAACCGCTCCCGTCCACCACGTACATGCGCGTGTTCCCCACCGGCCGCCCGATCGGCACCGTGCGCCGCTCCCCCCCCCGTTCGCACGCCCAGGACGTCACGTCCACCGCCGCTTCCGTCGGCCCGTACAGGTTGTGCAGCTCCACCCCCTCCGTGCGGGCGAAGAAGCGCTCCTGCAGCTCCCGCGGCAGCGCCTCTCCGCTGCACAGCACCCGCCGCAGCTTATGCGTCCGCTCCAGCTCTCCGGCCTCCACGAAGGCCTGCAGCATGGAGGGGACGAAGTGCAGCGTGGTCACTCCCTCGGCCTCGATCACCTCCCGCAGGTACGCCGGGTCCCGGTGCCCCTCGGGGCGCGCGATCACCAGGCGCGCCCCCACCAGCAGCGGCCAGAAGAACTCCCACACCGACACGTCGAAGCTGAACGGCGTCTTCTGCAGCACCACGTCCTCGGACGTGAGTCCGTATTCCCGCTGCATCCAGAGCAAGCGGTTGACGATGCCCCGGTGCTCGTTCATCGCTCCCTTGGGCCGGCCGGTCGAGCCCGAGGTGTAGATGGTGTACGCCAGGTGAGCGGGACGCACCTCCACGCCCAGCGGCGCGTCGCTCTGCGCGGCGATGGCGGCCCAGTCGGCGTCCAGGCGCACCACCTCGGCGGTGTGGGCGGGGAGTGCGTCGGCGAGGTGGGCCTGGGTCAGGAGGAGGGGGACGCCGGAGTCCTGGAGCATGTAGGCCAGGCGCTCGGCGGGGTAGCCGGGGTCGAGCGGGACGTAGGCGGCGCCGGCCTTGAGGGTGCCCAGGAGGGCGACGACCAGCTCCAGGGAGCGCTCCATGCACACGCCCACGCGCACCTCGGGCCCGGCGCCGCGGGCGGCGAGGAAGCGGGCGAGGCGGTTGGCGCGGCTCTCGAGCTGGGCGTAGGTGAGGGACTGCCCCTCGAAGGTGAGGGCGAGGGCGTCGGGGGTGCGCAGGGCCTGGGCGCGCAGCAGGGCGTGCAGCGGGGCGGAGGCGTCGGCGTATGCCTGGTCGGTGGCGTTCCACCCCTCCACCACCTGCGCCCGCTCCGCCTCCGGGAGGAGCGGCAGCTCCGAGACGGGACACCCGGGCTCGGCGGCGGCGCCCTCCAGCAGGACGCGCAGCTGCTCGGCCATCCGCTCCACGGTCACCGCGTCGAACAGGTCGGTCATGTACTCGAGCACGCCGGAAAGCCCGTCACGCTCGTCGTCCATCAGCGTCAGCGTCAGCTCGAACTTGACGCTCTCGCCCGGCACCTCCTCGCCGCGGAAGCGCAGCCCCGGCAGCTCCATGGCACGCGCGGGGGTGTTCTGCAGGACGAACATCGCCTGGAAGAGCGGCGTGCGGCTCAGGTCGCGCTCCACCCGCAGCTCCTCCACCAGCTTCTCGAACGGCACCTCCTGGTGGGCGTACGCTCCCAGCGCCGCCTCCCGCACCCGCCCCAGCAGTTCCCGGAACCCCGGCCCGTCCGCGAACTCCGCCCGCAGCGCCAGCGTGTTGACGAACAGGCCGATCACCCCCTCCAGCTCCGCCCGCGTCCGCCCGGCGATCGGCGTCCCCACCACCACGTCCGCCTGTCCCGCGTGGCGCCCCAGCAGCACCTGCCAGGCGGCGAGCAGCGTCATGAACAGCGTCGCCCCCTCGACCCGGGCAAGAGCGCGCAGCCGCTCGCTCAGCTCCGCGCCCAGGGCGAAGGCGTGCGCCGCGCCCCGGTGACTCGCCACCGCCGGTCGGGGGCGGTCGGTCGGCAGCT